>JANOEF010000021.1:0-4258 GCA_031413075.1 Acidobacteriota bacterium
GCTTCATTTATTGCCTTTGAACATTCTCAAACAGCCGGTCCTTTTGAAAACCCGCTGGATTATGTTCGCGATAATCTGACCGCTAATTTGACCATCAAATTGTCTGAACACAGTTTCCTCGGATTCAAACTTAACGGCGGACTCAATGGTTTTCGTTCATCGGGTCAAATTCCGCTGGATGAGGTAGCGGCCGGACATTTGGACCGTTTTGGATTTATTGATCCGGATAATGGTGGAAAAGTCCGTAATGGAACCATTGCTGTTTATTTTAAAAACGAAGATGAGTCGGGCAGAATTTTCAAAGCTGACGGATTCGTTGCCCGCTCGCTTTTCGATTTATGGTCCAATTTTACTTTCTTTTTAAATGATGATGTCAATGGTGATGAGGTTCAACAACATGATTCCCGTTTGCAGCAGGGTGTGAATTTCCAGTATCTGCAACCCGTTAAAATCGGCACGGTGGGTGGAGTTTTCACAGCCGGAGCAAATTTTCATGCCAATCAAATCAATGTCGGATTAGACCGTTCAATCGGGCGAAATCCCTTTGAGACAACCACTAAAGCTAAGGCCAAAGTGACCAATTTTGCCAGTTATTTCCAACAGTCCTTTGATCTATTTGACCATCGTCTCCATTTAGATTTCGGCTTACGTTACGATTATTTCAGCTTTAAGGTTAATGATTTGGTTAATCCGATGTTCACCGGACAGGACGGCGAAGGTAAATTTCAACCAAAATTTAACCTGGCATTTGTCCCAACTCACCAGCTTCCGATAACTTTTCATTTTAATTATGGACGCGGAATTACCAGTCAGGACGCTCGGAGCGTAGTCCAACAACCCGATAACCCGAAACTTGCCACGACCGATTTTTATCAAACCGGGGTTTCGTTTAACTTTCAGAGATTTTCCTTCACTGCGAGCACTTTTTTGATTGATCGTTCCAACGAACAGGTCTATCTTCCCGATGACGGCAGTATCGAATTAGCCGGCCCCAGCCGTTCTTTTGGAATTGAGGCCAAAACCTCGATTAAACTCAATCGTTTCTTTAGTTTCAATGGTGGTGTGACTCAAGTTTTAGACGCATTTTATCGAAATACAAACCCGCGAATTTATTTGGATAGTGCGCCGCGATTAACCGCCAATACCGGAATTACTTTGTCTGATTGGCAAGGTTTGACCGGTTCTGTGCGCTTTCGTCATATTAACAATTATCGGTTGGATGGCGAAAATGAAAAGCTTCGGGCGGCAGGTTTTGACATTGTTGATCTCAGCGGAAACAAACGCCTCAACCAATGGCTCGACCTTAATTTTTCGATTGATAACTTAACCAATAAACGTTATTTCGAGACCCAAAACTACTTTGCGTCGCGGATTTCGCCAACTGCCCCGATTATCTCGCGGATTCATGTTACACCCGGATATCCGATAACATTTACGGTCGGGTTGACGATTAGATTCGGAGCCAAAAATTAGGTTTTGGAACTTTGCCAAATCCTTAAAAATTAAGTAAAATCGTCAAAAATTAATTTGTAATAAAGATATGACAAATAGACCGCTGAAAGGCTTGAGAGTATTAGAAATGGGGCAACTTCTGGCCGGACCGTTTTGCGCTTCGCAACTCGCCGGGTTCGGGGCAGAAGTTATCAAAATCGAGAAACCCAAAACCGGCGACCCGTTGCGAGTTTGGCGCAAACTCCATAAAGGAACCTCGCTCTGGTGGCTTTCGATGGGCAGAAACAAAAAGTCAATCACGCTCGATATGACCAATCCGAAAGGTCAGGAAATCGCCCGCAGACTGGCTGCAAAAGTGGATATTCTACTCGAAAACTTCAAACCCGGAACCATGGAAAAATGGGGAATGGGGTTTGAAGAACTGCGGCGGGAAAATCGGGGTTTAATTATGGTTCGGGTCTCCGGTTGGGGGCAAACCGGTCCTTATTCTGCGCGTCCGGGCTATGCCAATGTAGCCGAAGGGGTTGGCGGGATGCGTTATACTTCAGGTTATCCCGACCGTCCGCCGGTTCGCACCGGAACTTCGATCGGTGATACCCTGGCAGGACTGCATGCCGCGCTCGGCGCCTTAACGGCTGTGTATCATCGCGACGTCAATGGCGGCGAAGGGCAAATGGTTGACGTGGCCATTTACGAATCTATCTTTAATATGATGGAATCTACTCTGGCTGAATACGACAAACTCGGGCATATTCGCGAGCGGCAGGGTGCCAAACTCGAAGGAATCGTCCCGACTTCGACCTATCCGACCAAAGACGACAAATTTATTATCATTGGCGGCAACGGCGATTCGATTTACCGACGATTGATGAACAAAATAGGACGACCTGAACTCGCTGAACATCCCGAAATGCAGGATAATAAGGGCCGAGTAGAACACGAAGCCGAAATTGATCAAGCAATTACCGATTGGACGCTGACTCAAACATATGACCAGGCTTATACTGCAATGCTCGAGGCGGAGGTCCCGACCGGTCCGGTTTATTCAATCGCCGATATTGTCAAAGATGAACAATATATCGCCCGTGGTTTGTTTGAGACGGTCGAAATCGAGCCCAACGATACGGTCAAAATCCCGGCTGTTGTGCCGAAACTGAGCGGCACCCCGGGCGGAACTGATTGGATTGGGCCCAAGTTAGGCGAACATAACGAAGAAATTTATCGCGGTTTTTTGGAACTTTCAGTGAGCGAATATGAGGATTTAATTGCCAAGGAAATTATTTGAACTGCCTGGCAGTAAGCACTTGCGAAATTATGAAAAACGAATCGTTAGCAAAACTAATGGCAGCCATTCCCTTTACTGAAGATGATTTGCAATTAAATAGGAACGGTAAATTATCCCAATCGCAGCGGAGTCGGCTCTCAAAAAAAATAAAACATAATTTTGTTTCATATTTACTTATTTTTAGTCTAGGTTATATTGGATTCCCTTTTTTTTTCGGTCCCAATAAAATTACGTTGGGGTTGGACTCATCGCATATTTGGTCATCGGTCTGGGGTTTTGGTATTTTTCCACTAAATTAAAAAATGATTCCGGCATAAGAATGGCTGAAGGCGAGACGGACTTTAACATATTGGCAACTGATGATGACCGTGGGGAACGGACAAAACCAGTGTTTTCTATTAAAATAGGTAGTTTAACCTTCCGGGTTAAAGAAAAGATTTTTGACGCAATCAGCAAAGGTAAGATTCGGGTATATTACTTTTCTACTCCGGTTAAAATTATCTTGTCAGCCGAAATACTTGAACAATATAATTGGCGGGATTCGAAATAAAACTGCCTCACCGTTTGTATAGACTAAGGTTTCGCCGTTCCGCTGGCGGTTCTCCCGGTTCGGGTTATCGCGTTTCGCTTTACCCTATTCTCGCCGTCTTTGACGGTAACTTTTATTTGCCGAAAACCCCCGTCACGATTTTCACTGGTTGGGCTGTATGTCAAAACATATTGGGTTCTGAGTTCGCCCGAAATATCGGTCGCAATATTAGGAAGTTCGTCTAAAGAGTTTGGAAAATATACTTTTCCGCCGGTTTCAACTGTGAGCCGGGTCAAAAAGGATTTGGCTTTTTCCTGTCGGCTGATTCCATTCGGTTCGGGTTCCTGGCTCAGATTGTTGATGAATCCGATGGCATAAATTTGAACCTGAGAACGTCGTAATAAATCAATTAACTCCTTTTCAGTTTTTAAACTACCGCGGTCATCGCCGTCCGAGACTAAAATTATAGCTCGCACTTTAACATCTTCGATTTTTTGAGAAACTTGATATTGTTCGACTTTTTTGGTGGCCTGATAGGCAGCATCAATAATCGCGGTCTGTCCGCCTTCGACAAACAAATTGTTTAAAGCATTATTTAGTGAATTTTGGTTGGTCGTAAAATCCTGCACAACCTCGATTTTATTAGCACTGACGAAACGCACAATAGCTGATTCATCTTTTGACTGATTTGCCCCGATAATGATTTTTGCAGCTTCGACCACCTTTCCCAGTTGAGTCCGCAGGGAGCGCGAATTATCAATCACCAACGCATTAATGGTTGGAACCTCGGTTGTGATAAAAGAAGTAATCGGTTGCAGCTCGCCATCTTCATAGATTTGAAACTCTTTTTCACTGAGTTTATTGACGGAGCGATTATTGGTGTCTATCACTCTCACATTTAAAGTAACTTCCTCGGTAATAATTTCTAAAACCTCTTTGTCTTCGACCGGAACATCCGGCGTCGGAACTGGTGTTGGACTCGGAGTTGCAAT
>JANOEF010000022.1:0-1861 GCA_031413075.1 Acidobacteriota bacterium
AATTTATGAAATTCAATCGAAGAAGCTGTTTGATTACTCAGGGAGTTGAGCGTTCACCGAATCGGGCGATGCTCCGCGCGGTCGGGTTTAGTGACGAGGATTTTACCAAACCGATTATCGGCGTGGCGAACGGTTACAGCACGATCACGCCTTGTAATGCCGGGATCAACCATTTGGCTGAGCGGGCAATCACCGTCTTAAGCGAAAGCGGGACAATGCCGCAGGTTTTTGGAACGATTACGATCAGTGACGGAATTTCGATGGGAACCGAGGGCATGAAATATTCACTCGTTTCGCGTGAAGTGATTGCCGATTCGATCGAAACGGTTTGTAACGGGCAAAGTCTGGACGGCGTTTTAGCCATCGGCGGTTGTGATAAAAATATGCCGGGCGCAATGATCGCGATCGCGCGGCTCAATATTCCGGCGATCTTTGTCTATGGCGGAACGATCAAAGCCGGGCATCTCGACGGTGAAGATCTGACGGTCGTTTCATCTTTTGAAGCCGTCGGACAACATTCGGCAGGTAAAATTGACGATGAACGCCTCACCGAAATTGAAAAACACGCCTGTCCGGGCGCAGGTTCGTGCGGTGGAATGTTCACCGCCAACACAATGTCATCGGCCATCGAAGCATTAGGCCTGAGCCTCCCGTATTCGTCAACCATGGCGGCCGAAGATGGCGAAAAAGCCGAAAGTACGGCGGAATCTGCCCGAATTTTGGCCGAAGCGGTCAAAAATAATCTTTTGCCAAGCCAAATTTTGACCCGCCAAGCCTTTGAAAATGCGATTGCCGTGATTATGGCCGTCGGTGGTTCGACCAATGCCGTTTTGCACCTGTTGGCGATTGCCCACGCGGCAAACGTGGATTTGAAACTGGATGATTTTGAAGAGATTCGCGCTAAAGTTCCGGTATTTTGCGACCTCAAACCGTCGGGCAAATATGTGGCAACCGATCTGCACCAAGCGGGCGGAATTCCGCAGGTCATGAAAATGCTGCTCAAAGCGGGATTGCTGCACGGCGCTTGTCTGACCATCACGGGCAAAACTGTGGCCGAAAATCTGGCGGACATTCCTGACACTCCGAACGAAAATCAGGACGCCATTCGCCCGTTCGATCAACCGCTTTACGCTCAAGGGCACCTCGCAATTTTGCGCGGAAATCTGGCGGAAGAAGGCTCAGTTGCCAAAATTACGGGCGTTAAAAATCCTTCAATTACAGGCACAGCAAAAGTCTTCGATTCCGAAGAAGAATGCCTCAAAGCTATTCTTTCCAAAAAGATACAGGCAGGGGACGTGGTGGTTATCCGATACGAAGGACCAAAGGGCGGCCCCGGGATGCGCGAAATGCTGGCTCCGACTTCGGCGATTATCGGCGCCGGTCTGGGCGATTCGGTTGGGCTCATCACGGACGGCAGATTTTCCGGCGGAACTTATGGAATGGTGGTCGGTCACGTTGCTCCCGAAGCGTTCGTCGGCGGAAACATCGCACTGATCGAAGAAGGCGATTCAATTACGATTGACGCACCAACCCGAACTTTACAATTGAATATTTCCGATGATGAATTGGCTATGAGACGAAGACTCTGGAAAGCGCCGGAACCGAAATATAAAAGAGGAGTTTTGGCCAAATACGCCAAGCTTGTTTCCTCGGCGGAATTCGGTGCAGTGACCGATTAAGTTCTCAGTCAATCTATTTTCATTTTGATGGATGAGGTTTCGACTTCGTCCATTTTCTATTTCGATATTCTCGCCAATATCGTCCGAAAAAAATATCTTTTTGAAGGTCACAGTAGCGAACAAGACAGCATTCGCAGTTGAAAGAAAGTCTTTACCGATGTAAAACGCAAACGTGAACAATG
>JANOEF010000023.1:0-3673 GCA_031413075.1 Acidobacteriota bacterium
AAAGATGATTCTCTGGTTCTTCTATTCCAATTAGTTTAGGCGGATTCGGGTCATATAAAACAGTCAAATATGCCAACATTTTAAGTGTCCCGTCCGAAGCATATTTTGCTTGGATTGGCTGTTCAAAAGGCGCATCTTTCAACTGTAAAAGCAACCTTCCATCGGGCATCATTGTCGCTTCGACTTTTTCTAAATGTGGAATTCTGCGAGAAAGCGTGTCTAATATCTTTTTTAACATTTCCGGATGGCTTTCTTTAAGATATTGAATAACATTTGCTAAATTATTTCCTGTTTCCGAAAGTTTTTCTTGTGGCCCTGCTTCAGGTTGATAGCGAGAGTTATCAGCAGTTAAATAAGAAAGATACCAACCAACAATAAACTGTCGCAAAGCACTCACACGGGGATGACTAGCAAATTGTCCTAAAGTATTAACGGCTAAAACATCAGGCAAAGAAAGATTTTCCTCAATTCTAGTAGCGGACTCATCAGGCTCTTCGCCAGAAATTACCTGCCCCTTTCCAAGTTTGAAGTCTAAAAATTTAAAAGGAAACCCGTATGCTTTCCCACGTCGCCAAGCTAATGATTCTTCTTCAACAATTGCCCCAGTTAAATTCTCATTTATGACTAATCGATAAGTAATTGGGGATGAATTCTTTTCCTCTCGATATTTAATTATAATCTCAATAGGTTCATTTGAACCACGAGTTCTGAGTTCCCGAAACCTTCCTCTTTTATCAACCGCTTTTTTTAAGCCAATCGAAAAACATTCGGCAAGAAAGGCAAATACGTCAAAAACAGTAGATTTCCCGCTCCCATTTTGTCCAAGTAATACAGTCAAAGGTTTAATTTCTTTTAGCTCTAAATCTTTCAGAGCCCGGTAATTTTTGACACGCAAATACTCAATCCGTGGAACTGATTGTCTAACTTTTTGAGAAGTTGTTGACATAGCTTAAGATTTTCTTCGCCTCCAACTCATTGATAATAAACCCAAACTAACCAATGAACAAAGCCATGCGAACCAATCGCCGTATTTGACGTAAAAAGTTTGATTTGCGTCCGATTTAGAGACAGTCCAAGTCCGCGAGTCCTCGGTATAGGGTTTGGTCGGTTCTGAAATTTCGCCGCGTCCGTTGATATATGCGGTGGTTCCAACATTTGTGACCCGCAGGATCGGACGATTTGTCTCAACTGCACGAAATACTGCGTTTGCTAAATGCTGTCGAATAATCGGCGTCGGTCCCAAATATCCGTCATTGGTCATTTCGACGATGACGTCTGCTCCATCAAGCACATATTGACGCGAGAGCGTCGGAAAATGTGATTCAAAACAAATCATAATTCCGGCGCGGGCCTCGCCCAGAGGAATGATGTCGTATTCTTTGCCGATTTCAAAATTTCCCACCATCGAAGGCACAATGCTGGCCAACGGTTCGGGCAACGGCACGTATTCGCCAAACGGGACGAGATGGATCTTATCGTATTGAGCAATTTTCTGACCCGCTTCGTTCACCAAAACCGCCGAATTATAAAAACTTTTGTTTTCCGAAGGTTCAGCCGCATTAAATAAAACCTGAACGTTATTTTTGCCGGTAAATTCGCTCAAAAATTCTTGAAACTCACGGTCATTGGTGTAACCGAAATTCATCGGTGATTCGGGGAAGATAACGATCGTGGGCAGTGATCGGTGGTTGGGGGTCAGTTTTTCTATTTCTTTTTCAGCTAATTGAATATGTCGTTCACGCAGGCGTTTCCATTCTTCAAATTTTAAGCCGCTCATCGGGACGTTAGGTTGGATGGCGATGATATTTGCTTCATTTTTCTGTGGCTGATATTCCGGCTCAGTTTTTATTAAATATAATTGATAAAGTTGAAGTAAAATAAGTAAAAATATTGGGATTAGTGCAACATATGAACTTGAACCATTTTTATTGCGTTTTACAACTACATAGGCATAAACAGAACTGCAAGCAACACAAACAAAACCAACCAAATAAATTCCGCCGAGACTTGCAAAACTACGAAACAGCGGACTAAACGCCTGCGAATAGGCAATCGCGTTCCAATTATTACCCGTCGTCCAAAATCGTAAAAACTCGATCGCCGTCCAGAGAAAAGGCGCAAATAAGATTCCCCAGCTCCCGCATCTTTTCAAAATCAACGAAAAAAGTCCGGCAAAAAATGCCGGAAATAATCCGACTACCGAAGTTGCGCCTAACAGTAAAAGATAAGCCAGCGGCGTCGGAACTCCGCCGTAAGTTATCGGGGCAAAGGTTAGCCACCAGCAAGTTCCGGTAAAAAATGTGACGCCGAAAATCCAACCGGTGACGAATGATTTGATAAAAGATTCTTTTTCGCGCTCAATCGCAAAAAATAGCGGAATCAGCGCAATGTAAGCCAGAAACCAAAATTCGAAATCGGGAAAGGCTAAGATAAGCAAAATTGAGGAGAGAACGGCTAAAAGTGAGTTGCTCATGGATGGTAATTTGTCTTTGACGGACGGAAATTTCATACCGACAGTTTAGCAAAAACTCGGGTCAGAAAATAGTTCGGTCAGTTTGAAAATAAATCGGTCAAACAGATTTTGTCAAAATGATTGATGCCGTCAAAAATTGTCACCTGAAACTGACGTTTTTTGTCAGTGTTTCAAAAAAATGACAGTTTCTAGGTCAAAATGAAAAAAATCAGCCTGGGACAGCTGATAAGTTATCTCAAAATGAACGAAAACCTTGTATTTAGAAGAATTTACCTTTAAAAGCGGGAGAGCCTGTTTATTACTAACCAGGCTCACAATCGGAAGGAAAACTGAAGGAACGCTCGGAAGGTTGTCAAGCGCAGTGGCAAACCACGCTCAGAGTAGGGTTGGCGGCGGGGTCTCGCTAAAAGTTTAACAAGCTAGCCACTTTTGCTATAAGCACAAATCGTGCCACACTTTTCTGATTCGGGAATGCGGATTGCGGATTGCGGAGTATATCCAATAAAGACGGGCTTAAAATAAAAGTTACGACTCAATCGGAGTGACTCGAATCGCGTCAAAACCTCCTTTTGAGCCTCTGTTTTTATCTTTGGAGTTACACTATTTGGAACATCGTTCAACCTGGCGTTGTAAACCGAGAGCTTCCTGGTTATTTTCATCAATCGCCAGGGCCGAAGAGACGTAGCTTTGCGCCTGTTGACAATCCTTTTTTTCGAGGAAAATCTTAGCTAAAAAGAGATGTGCCTCAATTAAACTATTTTCCCAAAAGAGGGCCGTTTTGAACGCGTCAAGGGCTTGGTCAAAATCCGTCCGACGCAAGTATATTTTGCCGAGTAAAAGATAGGATTGGGCACTCATCGGCTCGCTCGAAAGTATCCGCCGGATAACCCTCAGCGCATCCTCATCCTTTCCGGCTTGTAAAAAAGCGCGGGCTTGTTCTAATAAAGCATCAGTTTCATTAACCGGATTTTGCGGCAGCGGGGCATTTTGTTTTTTGACCAGAATCACGCTGACAAAATCTTTGCGCGGAGGCTGAGCTACCCGCAAACTTAATCCTTCCATCGTTTTAGACCGTTGCCATTCGGTTTCGAGTTTGGCGTAGTTGGGAGCAAAACGCCGGGCTTGTTCGTCAAACTCAGTGGCTGAACCGGGGTTGCCGGTTTTTTCTAAAGCTTTGGCTAACAGATAATAAGCCTCGCC
>JANOEF010000024.1:0-6678 GCA_031413075.1 Acidobacteriota bacterium
CGCATCATTTGATCTGTACATTCCATCGCCGGTCGAGAGATCAGGGCGCTGCAAGCCCTCGCCGCTCCCGACATAGATCACCTTCGGATTCGACGGCGCCACCGAGTTTGTTGTTCCTAAGTCAATTCCTATAATCTTTCCCATTTTTATTATCTCCGAAATTATTTATTGCCCCCGCCCGCTTGTAGCAAAAATCTAGCAAGTTGAACGTGGGTTTAGAATAATATGTGAGTGTGTTGTTGTCAAGTTTATTTTATAAATATTTCAACTGTGAAGAAGATTTGTCACTTTACGATTTTTTTAATTCAGCTTTGACCGACTATTCCGGGATGGGGGCTTTAATGGGGATATTTTTTTTGAGTTGAATAATGCTTGACGGGCGAGAGAGCAACTCTTTCTGACCTAAAATCTGTGTTGGCAGGTCTTTTTTAATTTTTACTTGAGTCAAGTTCAGGATTTATCGCTCAACTTAAAGAAAATGACAGGTTGGGAAGGGTTGCTTAGCGCCCGCTTTTCATCAATTTCTAAGTTCTGAAAAAAACAATCCCCATTCAAGGATGGGGGCTTTAATTTTCCACTGGTGTCTGACCAATGGTATAGTAATCGTGATTTTCCAAAAAAAAATTCTTCAAATTCAGGAGATTAAGAATGTCCGCTAAAATTACGTTTTCGTATTTGCCGGGAATTATGTGCGTTTTGATAATTCTTGGTTCTTTATTTGCTACATCTTCAATGGCTCAAAAAGTTGATTCCGGCCTTTATCAAAGTATGAAATGGCGGATGATCGGGCCATTTCGGGCCGGACGCACGGTTGGCGCGGTCGGGATTCCGAATCAGCCGAATGTGTTTTATATCGGGGTCAACAATGGCGGAGTCTGGAAAACGACTGATGCCGGACGGACCTGGAAGCCGATTTTTGATGACCAGCCGACCGGTTCGATCGGTGACGTGGCGGTGGCGCCGTCGAATCCGAAGGTGATCTATGTCGGGAGCGGCGAGGGCTTGCAGCGCCCTGATCTCTCGACCGGCGATGGAATGTACAGATCAAATGATGCGGGAAAAACCTGGACGCATTTGGGTTTACGCGAAGGTCAGCAAATCGCCTCGATCGCGGTTGATCCGAAAGACGAAAACCGTTTGTTTGTCGCCGTTTTGGGGCATCCTTACGGACCCAATGAAGAGCGCGGAATTTATCGTTCGACCAACGGCGGAAAGACCTTTGAACGGGTTTTATATAAAGACGAAAACACGGGCGCGATACAGGTCGAATTTGACCCGAATAATTCAAATATCATTTACGCCGACCTCTGGGCGGCGCGACAGGGACCCTGGGAAAACGGCGCGTGGCAGGGCAAAGAAAGTGGTCTTTTCAAATCAACTGACGGCGGAAATACCTGGAATAAATTAACCAAAGGCTTGCCGACTTTTGAACAGGGTTTAGGCCGGATCGGGTTTGCAATTTCCCGAACAAATCCGAATCGGCTTTATGCGACGGTTGACGCCAGTCCGAATTTTGGCGGGATCTATGTTTCTCAGGATGCCGGCGAAAATTGGCAAAAAGTGAATGGTGATCCGCGTTTATGGGGACGCGGAAGTGATTTTGCCGAATTAAAAGTTCATCCGAAAGATCCCGACATAGTTTTTGTGGGCAATGTCGCTTCGCACAAATCAACCGATGGCGGAAAGACCTTTACGAGCTTCAAGGGGGCGCCCGGTGGCGACGACTATCACCGGATCTGGATCAACCCGAACGAACCGGACATTATGCTTTTTGCGACTGATCAGGGGGCGACCATTACGGTCAACGGCGGTGAAACCTGGTCGAGTTGGTATAATCAGCCGACCGCCCAGTTTTATCACGTCATTACTGATGATCAATTTCCGTATTGGGTTTATAGCGGACAACAGGAAAGCGGTTCGGCGGGAGTGGCTTCGCGCGGTGATTCAGGCGCGATTCGTGAACGCGACTGGCAAACCGTCGGCGTCGAAGAATACGGCTACGTTGCACCCGACCCGCTTGATTCAAACATTATTTACGGCGGAAAGCTGACGCGGTTCGATAAACGCACCGGACAAACGCAAAACATTGCGCCCGAAGCGGTTCGGACCGGTAAATATCGGTTTTTGCGGACGGCACCGGTCGTTTTTTCAATGGTTGACAAAAAATCGCTTTTTTATGCCGGAAACGTCATTTTCAAAACCACCACCGGCGGACAGAGTTGGGAAATTATTTCGCCTGACCTCACCCGTGAAAAGTGGGAAGTCCCGGCAAATGTTGGCATTTACGCGACCAAAGAGATGGAAACGATGCCGCGCCGGGGCGTCATTTACACGGTTGCACCGTCTTACAGAGACCTCGGCACGATTTGGGCGGGAACCGATGACGGGCTCGTTCATATCACCAAAGACGGCGGAAAAAATTGGACAAATGTGACGCCGCCTGAATTAAAATCGTGGATGAAAGTTTCGCTGATAGATGCCGGACGCTTTGACGCCGATACGGCTTATGCGGCGATCAACACCTTTCGCCTTGATGATTTGCGGCCCCATATTTTCCGCACCCATGACGGCGGGAAAACCTGGAAAGAAATTACCAATGGTCTGCCGAATGGCGGAATCGTCAATGCGGTGCGCGAAGATCCGGTTCGGAAAGGGCTGCTTTATTGCGGAACTGAACAAGCCGTCTATTTTTCAACCGATGATGGTGATCATTGGCAACCGCTTCGCCTTAATATGCCGGCGACGTCTATCCGCGACCTGGTGGTAAAAACGGACGATGTTGTGGTCGGCACCCACGGACGTTCATTTTGGATCCTGGACGATATCACACCGTTAAGACAAATAAATAAAGAAGTTGCGGGTTCCGAAGCGCATCTTTTCGCCCCGCAGACGGCAATTCGCTACAAACGCAGTCTGCATACCGATACGCCGTTTCCGCCCGAAGAACCGGCTGGACAAAATCCGCCTGACGGAGCGATTATCAACTACTATTTAAGGTCGAAATCTGCCGCGCCGATCACGCTCGAAATTTTCGATTCAGCAAACCAACTTGTTCGCCGCTTTGCGTCTGACGATAAACCGCTGGAGGTTGATTTGAACCGCATTAACCCGCCTGAGTATTGGGTGCGGCCCTTTCAGTCATTGAAAAATGAAGCGGGAATGCAGCGTTTTGTTTGGAATTTACAATACCCGAATCCGCCCGCAGACCGCTTCGATTTGCCGATTTCCGCCATTTACAAAGACACGCCGTTTGTCCCGGAAGGACCTTTGGTGATGCCCGGCACCTTGACGGTCAAACTAACGGTCAACGGTAAATCCTACACGCAAAATCTGTCGGTTAAAATTGATCCGAGAGTCAAAACGCCGACCCCGGGGCTGCAGCAGCAATTTGCCCTTTCGCTCGAAGCTTATGAGGGAATTAAACAAACCTCTGCCATGCTCGACGAGGTGAGAAAACTACAGGCTAAACTGAAATCTGCCAATGAAAAGGAACTTGAGGCAAAACTGAATTCTCTATTGAACGGGAAAGGCGGAAATGCTCCGGCGCCTGTTTCCGAATTGCCCTTAAATCGTCTGAACGGTGCGTTTGTCGGTTTACTTGATACTTTGCAGGACGCAGATGTCATGCCAAGCAGTCAGGCAATTTCAGCGTCTAAGGATTTGCAGATCGCGTTGAAAAATGCGGTCAAGATGTGGGGCGAGATCAAGGCGGAGGCTGAAAAGAAGGGGTATAAGTAAAATGATCCTGAATAGCCATTTCTTGATATTCCGATCTTAAAGGAACTTGGAAACGAATTATGATTCAGCAAGGGCTTTACGAACAACTCATTAACAAATTGATTTCGTCCAAAATAGCGCAATTGGACGGAAAGAGATTTTACATAAAACAATCTGAAATAGATAAGAGTGAAGCCGCAAGATTGCTATCGCAATACTTAATCGATGTAATTAGATTTGCTCTCAATCTTATCCCCGGTGACAATAGTGTCGAAAAGCAGATAGAACTTTCAAACAAAATAATTTCTCTTCTGAAAACTGAATTGAAAGTTGAGGATTTCGATGAAGACCTAATTTCGACCGAAGCGAAAATTCTTTCTGCCGTTTTCTCAAAAATTGACGCAAGGTTTTCGGATTTTGAAAAACACCTTAAAGAAATAACCCCTTACACACGATTATCACAAAGTGAATTGTTCACTGGAAACAATGCAGGAATTTCACTTGAAAGCGAAATCAAGAAAGAAATTCTGTCATCGGACAAAATCAGTTTCCTCGTTTCGTTCATCAAGTGGACCGGAATAAGGATTTTCGAACGAGAATTGGTTGAATTTACGAATCGAGGCGGGCAACTGAAAATTATCACCACCTCTTATATGGGCGCGACTGATTTGAAGGCGGTCGAATATTTATCCGGATTGAAAAATGCTGAAATTAAAGTTTCTTACAACTCCGAAAACGAAAGATTACATGCAAAAGCGTATCTATTTTTCAGAAACACCGGATTTCATACCGGCTATATTGGATCGTCAAATATTTCGCGATCTGCACTTACAAACGGTTTGGAATGGAATCTTAAAGTGACAACAAAAGAGGTTGGGCACATCATTGATAAATTCCAAAAAACATTTGAAACATATTGGCATGACAAAGAATTTGAATCATTTCACAAAGTACGTGACACTGAAAAGTTAAAAGCTGCACTAAAGAAAGAGAGAATATCTGATAGAAACAATCCATCCGCTTATTTTGATATTAAACCGTTTCCATTTCAGGACGAAATCTTAGAAAAATTAGAGACAGAACGAGTAATACATAACCGTTTTAGAAATCTAATTGTGGCGGCAACCGGAACCGGTAAGACCGTGATTTCAGCATTTGATTTCAAAAACTTCAGGAAAAAAGATTCGACTGCTAGACTTTTATTTGTTGCCCACAGAAAGGAAATACTACAACAGGCACAAGCAACATTCCAAGGAATTCTGCGAGACAATAATTTTGGAGAATTATGGGTCGATGGAATCGAACCGGACAAATACGATTGTGTTTTTGCTTCTGTTCAAACATTAAATAACAGAATTAATTCACTAACCCTTTCGGAATCATTTTTTGATTTCATCATTATCGATGAAGTTCATCACATTGCAGCGTCAAGTTATCGTCCGATTTTAGAACGGTTTAAGCCAAACATTCTTTTGGGCTTAACCGCTACTCCCGAAAGAATGGACGGAGCGGATATTCTAGAGGATTTCTGCAATACAATTGCGGCGGAAATTAGATTGCCGGAAGCATTAAACCGAAAACTGCTTTGTCCCTTTCAGTATTTCGGGATTACAGACAGCGTTGATTTATCCAATGCTTCATGGCAAAACGGGAGATACCTACCCGGTGAATTAACGAAAATCTACACTCAAAATGATCGTCGGGTTGGAGAGATTATTAATAACCTGGATAAGTATTTAAAGGACATTAATGATGTGAGAGCACTTGGTTTTTGCGTTACTCAAGAGCATGCGCAATTCATGGCAGAGAAGTTTTCGCTTGCTGGTCTCAAAGCAGATTATTTAGTTAGTTCTAGAACTGATCTTAGGGAACAACTGAAGAAAAAGTTTCAGGGTAAGGAAATCAACTACCTTTTTGTTGTTGATATTTTTAACGAGGGAATCGACATACCAGATATCGATACAGTTTTGTTTTTGAGACCAACAGAGAGCTTAACGGTGTTTCTTCAACAGCTTGGCAGAGGGTTAAGGCTATCAGATAGCAAGGAGTGTCTCACCGTTTTGGATTTTGTCGGTAACTCACGACCAGAATATGATTTTGAAGGAAAGTTCCGTGCTCTAGTTGGAAAAACGAACACGTCCATTAGAAAAGAAATTGAAGACGATTTTCCTCATTTACCTTTAGGATGCGCCATTATTTTGGAGAAAAAAGCAAAAGATTTTATTCTTGAAAACATTCGAAATGCAACCTTATTGAATAAAAAACAACTCCTCAATAAAATTCGCAACTATAAACACCAAACTGGTTTACCGTTAACGCTTAAAAACTTTTCAAACTTTTATCACATTCCATTGCAGATGATTTACAAACGAGAAAATTGGAAAAGGTTATGTTTTTTAGCTGGAGAAATTGAAGATTATCCAACAACGAATGAGCGTGAAATTTACCGAGCGATCAGCAAGAAGTGGCTCTCATGTAATTCAAATTCGTACTTTCAATTTGTTTTATCACTAGCCAAGAAAGATTTCAATATCAGTTTCGATGAACTTACCGAAGTGGAAAAATCAATGTGTTTGATGTTGCATTATGATGTTTGGCAGACCGCTGGCGGCTTCGCTTCGCTTGAAAATAGTATTAGAGCAATTGGGACGAATAAGATAGTAACAGCGGAAATTATTGAAGTTTTTGAAATCCTTATTGATAAGATTGATTTTCTTGATAAAGATATAAAACTTCCATATCCTCAACCCTTAAGACTCCATAGCAGATATACCAGAGATCAAATCCTCGCTGCCTTTGGGAAAAGCACATTTGAAAATAAGTTTAATTCAATGGAAGGGGGTGCAATTCCCATTTGTCCCCCCTCATTTAGAAATTTGTAATTGTTTGCATGACAAATTTCCATCTGCCTGAAAGCAAGGCGCAGCGCAGAAATATCAACCCATCCAGATTTTCCTCTTT
>JANOEF010000025.1:0-14290 GCA_031413075.1 Acidobacteriota bacterium
GGTCTCAATCAAGGTGAAAGCCCAAGAAATGAAGAAAACAGTTTATCAATTAAGGAATGGATTATTTACGGAATATCTCAAATCGCAACTTCAGAATCCAACGATTCCGGCTTTGTGATTTGAGTTAAGCGAAAGTCCTAATCAAAAATCAATGATTTGAAAGTTGCGGCACGGACATCGGCGTTTTCGTTCAAGGGCAAAAACGCAAACGTCAGCGAAATCGGCGAGAAGTTGGGGGTTAAGAATGTTTTGGAAGGCAGCGTCAGAAAATCGGGCAGCAAACTGAGAATTTCGGTTCAACTGGTTAACGCTGCGGACGGTTATCAACTATGGTCTGAGAGTTATGACCGCGAAATGGAAGATATTTTTGATGTGCAGGATGAGATTGCTTTGGCGGTGGTAGATGCACTGAAAGTGAAATTGTTCGGAGATGAGCAAGAAGCGATCTTGAAGCGTTACAAGAATAACGCGGAAGCTTATCAGCTTTATTTGCGGGGGCGGTTCTTCTTTTCACAGCGAACACCTGAAGGATTTAAGAAAGCTCTTGAACTTGACCCGAATATGGCGGAAGCTCACACATCGCTCGCATTCATCGTTTTTAATTTTGAATCTGACTTTGCAGGGGCGGAAAAATCATACAAACGGGCGATCGAACTCAATCCGAATTACACGACGACTCGTTACTGGTATGCCATGCTGCTATCCGTCAGCAGCAGACACGACGAAGCAATCAGAGAGATGACGAAAGCCTTCGAACTCGAGCCATTTTCATTTGCAACCAATCACATTATGGTGCTTCGACTTCGATATGCCGGACGCTTGGACGAAGCACTTTTGCAGATAAAAAAAGCCAATGAGCTATTTCCCTCTGACACGCGTTTTCATAATAGCAACAGTAATATTTATGCTGATCTAGGCAAATATGATCAGGCTGTCGAAGAATATCTACTTTATGCGAAGGCAAATAAAGATTTTAAGACCGAAAATGTTGCGAAATTGAAAGAAGCCTACGAAAAAGGCGGCTGGGATGCTTACGGGCGGGTGCGTCAGGAAATTCGCCTCGAACAACTGAACGCCAAACTGGCAAAAGACCCTAATGGATATGTCAAAGCGCTGCATTATGCCGAGGCATATGCCTGGGGCAAAGACAAAGATAAGACGATCGAATATCTGAACAAAATGTATGACGAACTTGGAAGAGAGTTGCTCGACCTCAAAGTCGAGAAAGGCTGGGACTTCGTGCGAGACGACCCGCGATTTAAGGAATTGGTCAGACGAGTCGGGATTCCTGAATGAAAGGTTATATTGAAAAATAAGGCTTGCGCCGATGCGGCATCCAAAGAGCCTTGTCAAAAGATTTAGGAGCAGAAAGAATGAACAAATTATTTTACATAGGAATTGCATTTTTGCTGATGTCAATGTCAGTATTTGCCCAAAGCGACATTCGTAAAGTCAATTTCAAAAACTTTACTTATCACCCGTATTGCGTGGGCGAGGAAACCGTAAAAATTACGGTTAGAAACGGCGAATTTTCCAAAGAAACGAAAATTGACGATTTTACCGAACATTTTTATTTCAACATTTTATCGATCAAATACGGCGATTTGAACGGTGATAAAAAGGATGAAGCCATCATCCTGAGCGTCTGCAACACGGGCGGGACGGGAAATTTTACCGAAGGGTTTATTTATACGATGAAAGCCGGAAAACCTTCGCTTGTGGCACGAATTGAAGGCGGCGACAGAGCTTTTGGCGGATTGCGTGAGGCAACCGTCGAAAACGGACTTTTGGTAATTGACCAAAATGATGGTGACAGAAATCAAGCCAATTGTTGTTCGGAATATGCGGTCATTTCCAAATATCGTTTGAACGGCTCAAAGCTAAATCCGGTCGGCAAACCGGTTAGCCGTGAACTCTATCCGTCACAACGAGTTAGCTTTGATAAGGGAACGTCAAAAACCACTCTGACCGTCACGGTGGACGAAATCAAACGGTTCAAGATCGGCGCCCGGGCCGGACAGACTTTGACGGTTTCTTTCAAATCGCCCAATGCGGAAAATATTTCGCTCAGTTTAGTTGGAGGCGAAGCCGATGTCGCCGAGAGTGAAAATCCTTTGATTGCTAAACTGAGTCAGACCGGCGATTTTATTTTTCAAGTGCAAAACAGCTATAAATTGGCGAGTGAAGTGACTTTGACGATTGAGATTCGTTGAAGGTAATTATGGATTATTTGAGAGGTGAATATGACTTTTAAATGGTTTCTTTTCGTAACCTTAGTTTCCTTTTTGACAATCAGTTGCACACAGTCGCAATCCCAATCTAAACAGATGTTTCCAAATGGCGAATGGATTGATTTGTCTTACGAATTTTCCGACAAAACGCTCTATTGGACGACAGAAGACGGGTTCAAAAAAGAGACGGTGGCGGAAGGTAAAACCGACAAAGGTTATTATTATTCGGCTTACAAATTTTCCGCCCCCGAACATGGCGGAACACATCTCGATTCGCCGATTCATTTTGCCGAGGGCCGCCAAACCGTTGACCAGATTCCCGTCAATCAACTGATTGCTCCGGCAGTCAAAGTTGACGTGTCGCAAAAAGCCTTGGCAAATCGTGATTATTTGATAACTGTCGAAGATCTAACGACTTGGGAAACGACCAACGGCAAGATTCCCGACGGAAGTATCCTGCTTTTTCAGACCGGCTACGGCAAATTCTGGGGCGACCGGGCGAAATATATGGGGGCGGAAGGCGACCAAAAGCATTTCCCGGGTTTGAGTGCGGAGGCCGCCAAATGGCTGACGCAAAATCGAAAAATCAACGCCGTCGGGATTGATACGGCGAGTATTGATTACGGACAATCAAATACATTCGACGCGCACGTTATTTTGATGAGCGAAAACATTCCGGCTTTCGAAAATGTGGCTAATCTGGAACAAGTTCCAACTGTGGGGTCGCATGTTTTTGCCCTGCCGATGAAAATTAAAAGCGGAAGCGGTGCGCCCCTGCGAATTGTGGCTTTTGTAGCGAAATAAATTGTCGCTTTTCAGTTTCGGCGCGAATTTGATACGATAAAGGACTTGGCTGATTGGTCAAGTCTTTTTTTATGGAATTATTGAAAGAATTATTTCACTACATTACGCACCCAAACATTTTGATTGATTATTTCCTCAATTTGTTCGGGATCTATACCTACTTTGCCCTCTTTTTTATCATCTTTGCCGAAACGGGCTTGGCGGTCGGTTTTTTTCTGCCGGGCGATTCGCTGCTGGTTGTCTGCGGGCTTTTTGCGGCGGCAGGCAAACTCAATGTATGGGTAATGCTGGTCAGTTTGTTTGTGGCGGCGGTGGTCGGAGATGGAGTCGGCTATTATTCCGGTAAAAAAGTCGGACCTGCTATTTTCAGCCGTCCGAAATCGAGATTCTTTAACCCGAATCATCTTAAAAAAGCCCACGAATTTTACGAAAAACACGGCGGAAAAACGATTATCCTGGCGCGATTTGTGCCGATTGTCCGAACCTTTGCGCCGATTGTCGCGGGGGCGGCTGATATGCGCTATCGGGATTTCGTTTTTTACAATGTCTTGGGCGGTTTTTTGTGGGTGACGAGTATGCTTTTTGCCGGATATTTTCTCGGCGGAGTAGTCGAAAATGCTCTTGGCATCAAACTCGACGAGCACATTGATAAAGTTGTGATCGTGGTAGTTTTTCTTTCAATCCTGCCAATCATTTATGAATATTGGAAAGCTCGCCGCGAGAAAAAATTAGCCGAAACTCCGGTCGTCAGCGAAAATGAAATGTAATTGAATTTGACTAACTCAGCACAGTAACTTAGACTCTTAAATTACTTGACGGGGCGTGGCTCAGCCTGGTAGAGCGCACGGTTCGGGACCGTGAGGTCGCAAGTTCGAATCTTGCCGCCCCGATTATAATATGAAAAAAGATAAAAGACGGACTCTGAAGAGCCGTCTTTTATCTTTTTATTGAGATCTGTTGCGCTTTGGTTCCCGGCGTTTCAGTCAATGGGTATTGATTACTCTCTCAGCTTTTGAGTCCGGTTCATTGGTTTATCCCGGATACCCTTCCCTGAACTTATTACAATTCTTAATTCGTAAGTTTCTTGACCTGTCCCGGAGGAAAGAGCGGCCCTGGAAGGAACTGGGATTGGTAATTAATTAATGATGAGTCAATCGCAAAGGCATAAATTTGGGTAGCCAGTCCCGGATTAAGATCGTTGTCGCTGATGACATAAAGCATTTGTCGGCCGTCCGGCAGGGTTGGGCCCCAGGTAATTCCTTCAATTTTTTCGGCAATTGTCGGAGCCAGGTCGTATGTAGGATCAAGTAAGTTAAGGAACAGGGTTTTGCTGACCGGAATTACTCCGGGGGGCAATCCACCTGCCGGAAGACTCGCAATCCCTGAAACATCAGTCGCCCCGGTCAAATTAATTTTATAAATGGTTTTTCTGGTGGGTGCCACTGGCGGAGATTGCAGATTCGAGCGGTTATCCCGTTCGATGACCAGAAATTCTCGGTCATTAATTGCCAAAATCTCGCTCACGCCCTGTCCGCGATTGATGGCATCTACGATGTAAACAAACTCACGGGTTTGCCCGGTCATGAGATCAATCATCAGAATTCGATTGTTCAGACCGACCCGATTCGTTGTTCCCGGAGTTAAACCGTTGTCCTGAATGAGAGCATTTTGCATGATGCCAAAAAGGAACCGTCCGTCCGGACTGATTGCCAGGCCTTCCATCCCGCGATTGGCCTGTCTTCCCGAAGTATTGCCGAGCAATTCTGAGCTTGGGTCGGCACTAGGGTTTGAGATTAAAAACTTGGAGGGCACGGGGAGACGCCGCAAAAGATTACCTTGCCGGTCAAAGTTAAGGACGTAAGGTCCGTATTCATCCGAAATATAGAAAGTTCCGTCCGCTCCAACGCGTATTCCTTCGGGGTCAAAACGCAAACCAAAAGCTCCGGCCGCACCGAGAAAATTTTGACCGAATTCATTTTTGAGAAAGCGCGTGTCCAACAATATGGTATTGATGTTTGGAAACGGCGCTCCCAGATTGGTCGTGATGTGGAGAAAATGAAACCGATCCAGATATGGTGTATCGGTTAATCCGTCGAATGGACCCCGATCCGGTGCGGCAATAAAGACATTGTCATGACCGGTATAAGAAATATCGGAACCAAACCCGCCGAAAATTGCTTGGGGAACGCAATTTCCCGGGACACCGGCTTGACAGTTATTTCCAGTCAGTCCTGATTTATCGAGAACATTTCCGGGAATCGAAGATCTTCCAACTAACGAAATGCCGTTTGCCGCCCTGAGTTCCGATGTGTTGAGAGCCAAAACCGTAAAAACGAGTAAAACAATAACCTTTTTCCAGGCTTTTTTCATAAAATCGCTCCTCTTAGAAATTTGTAATATGAATCTTGAGTTTGTAGAATAACTAACACGGAGTAATTCCGTGTTAACGATTTGTTAAGTTTTCGTGAAGGTTTAATGTAACCGGCAAATTTTGAAGCTTGAATTTTATTCAGTCCCGCCGCCGCTTAGCAGATAGAGCACCGCCATTCTGACCGCCAGACCGTATTCAACCTGATTCAGGATTAACGAACTTGAACCGTCCGCGACATCCGAAGCGATTTCGATTCCCCGATTCATCGGCCCCGGATGCAGAACTATGGCATCACTTTTTGCCAGTTTCAGACGCTCTTTTGACAATCCGTAATGAATCGAATATTCGCGCATCGAAGGGAAAAAAGCCTTGTCCATTCGCTCTTTTTGAATCCGCAAAACCATTACCACATCTGCATTTTCAAGCGCCTCTTCAATCGTCGGACAGAGCTCCAAATCTCGATCTACCAAGCCTAAAAAATCTTGAGGAACCAGAGGATTAGGCCCCGCTACACGAACCTTGGCACCGAGTTTAGTGAGCAAATGAATGTTTGAACGAGCCACCCGCGAATGCAAAATGTCTCCCAAAATGGCTACCGTCAAGCCTTCAATGCCGCCTTTGTGCTCCTTGATCGTCATGGCGTCCAACAGGGCCTGGGTCGGATGCTCGTTGGAGCCATCCCCGGCGTTGACGATCGAGGCTTTGCTGACTTTTGAAAGCTGATGCGGAACGCCGGCTGAACCGTGACGAACCACGATAATATGGGGAGCCATCGCGTCCAGATTCATGGCGGTATCAAGAATCGTTTCGCCTTTGGCCACGCTTGAGGTCGAAACGCTGATGTTGACCGCATCCGCCGAAAGACGTTTGGCGGCCAGTTCAAAACTGGTGCGGGTCCGGGTCGAGTTTTCAAAAAATAAATTGATCACGGTTTTTCCGCGCAGGGCCGGAACTTTTTTGACTTCACGACGCGAAACGTCACGAAAGGAGGTAGCCGTTTGCAAAATAGTATTAATTTCGTCCGCCGATAAATCGCGGATACCCAGTAAATCTTTACGTTTGAAAGTCTTTTCCATTCAAGTTATAAAAAAAGCAAGGTATTTAACCTTGCTTAAAAAATATCTATGCCGCAATCAATTCCTTTTCTAAATGTGGTTGCGGTTGCTGAAAGCCTAAAACAATATCTTCGGGCGGAATGCCGTTATCCATCAGTTCGTTGGCTACGCCATATTCTGTTCCATCCCACTCAATAAATAATTTGGCATTTTTGATGCGGACACAAATTGGAAAACCGTATTGACGTTTGTTGCTCGGATGCCAGCCAATACTCGCTAATACATAGACATCTTTTTGTTCGTCACAGATAAAAATGTCTTCAACCTTATCATCTGAAAAAGAGGCGTGTTTTTCTAAAATCTGTTTAATTATTTTGCGATATTTTGCCAATCTATCCATTTTCTAATTTCCTCATCTTCAACATTGAAAATTATTAAATTTAGTCTTTGTTTTTTTACCACTAGACTAATCGCGGGACGTTCAAAAAATCTAGCGAAAATTGTATCAGAAACCGCTAAAAATAAACTTCTTTCAAAATCTATTTCTTCTAAAATATCTCGATAAAGATTGAATTGACCAAGAGCCTTTTCAAATTCGGCAACAGTTGAAACGCCGCCTAAAACTTTAATCTCAACTACAATTTTACGACTTTCTTGGTTAATGAGCAAAAACTTTTCTGCTCCTAAATCGGCAAACAGACGTAAATCATCATATTTGATAAAAAACGGGTCGTGTGTGATGCTCCAACCGTCTTTGATGAGGGCAATTTTAACTGTTTCGTGATAAAGGTCTTTCGCAGGCATAGACAGAAAAGCAAGGTATTTAACCTTGCTTCAAAATTATTCAGCTTTTTCAAAAATCCCGACCGCTTCTACGTCGTCAAACTCTTTGAGCATTACTTTGATAATTTCGCTCTTTTTGGTGGGGACGTGCTTGCCGACAAAATCGGCCTGGATCGGCAATTCGCGATGTTCTTTGCCGCGGTCAACCAGCACGGCCAGCTGGACTCGATTGGGGCGGCCAAAATCCATCAATTGGTCCATAGCGGCACGAATGGTGCGTCCGGTGTAGAGCACATCATCAACCAAAATAATGTTCCTGTCTTCGATATCTTCGTTTAATTCGGTCCGGTTGACAATCGGGTTGGCGCCAACGGTAGAAAGGTCATCACGATAAAGGGTGATGTCCAAAATCCCATAAAGCGGCGTAATTCCTTCTAACGCAGTAATGTTTTTTAACAAAACCTCCGCCAAAGGGACTCCGCGCCGGCGAATTCCAACCAAATAAAGATTTTCCGCGCCGTGATTATTTTCGACAATTTCCGATGCAAGCCGCGAAAGTGCGCGTTTGATGCTTGCGCTGTTCATGATCCGATTTTTTTCAACTAAATTTGCTTCTGACATTTCGCTCAAATCGTAACAAAATAAGATGACAAGTTCAAAGTTAAGCGATAAAATTTGAGCATGTCGTTTGCAAAAACATACCCGACAATTCCAATTGCAGAATATCTCGAGATGGAACGAAGGTCCGAAATCCGACACGAATATCTGGATGGACAAGTTTATGTGATGGCGGGTGAAAGTCCAAAACATAGCAATATTTGTTTCAATTTAGATGCTGCTATAGGTGGAAGACTGCGCGGAAAATCTTGTCGCGGATATTCGCCAAATATGAAAATCGCTACCAATAACAAAGGACTTTATGCCTATCCTGATTTAGCAATTGTCTGCGGTGAACCGAAATATCACGATAAAAAAGGCGATGTATTACTCAACCCAACTATCATTTTTGAAGTTTTATCGCCTTCTCCTCAGCATTACGACCGTGGCGAAAAATTCTTACGCTACACAAATTTTATTAAAACTTTAACTGACTATTTTTTGATTTCGCAAGATAAACCTTTGGTTGAACATTTTTCCAGACAAACTGATAATTCGTGGCCAAGCGAGGTGATTCAAGGGTTTGACGCGGTGCTTTCGCTTCCTAAAATAGATGTCAAATTACCTCTGAGTGAAATTTATGAAGAAATTTCGTTTTAACAAGAATAGCCCAATTCCCCATCCATAAAATAGTGCTTAGCATTTTTGGTTGGAGATGCAGGGCGTTCATCAGCATCGGTGTTTTCCCGCCGAGGTTTTCGAGCTAGTCATCTAAACACTGTGATATAAACTATTTAGAGTTGGTTTTTCTTTCATTTCTAAAGTATAATAGTTCAAATGAAAGCGTTCAAGTTCAAAATTAAACGTCCAAGTAAAGCCGTTGTAAATAAGTTTGAGCAACATCTTGATTTGTGTCGTGAACTTTATAACGCGGGTTTGCAAGAACGCATTGGAGCTTGGAAAGAACGGCGAATTTCTATTTCTTATCAAGACCAACAAAATGTTTTGCCCGAAATCAAAACATTTCGAGAAGATTTGAACTTGGTTTATTCTCAAATTCTGCAAGATGCTTTGAAACGCTTGGATAAGACTTTCAAAGCGTTCTTTGCGAGAGTCAAAAAAGGTGAAAAGAAAGCTGGCTTTCCACGCTTTCGCGGCAAAAATCGTTATGATAGCTTCACCTTTCCACAAGCCAACGGATGTTTCAGACTTGAGGGAAACAACTTGTATCTCTCGAAAATTGGGAAGGTCAAAATCCATCTTTCGCAAACGATGATCGGCCAGGTCAAAACCTGCACCATTAAGCGCGAAGTTTCAGGATGGTTTGTGATATTCACGGTTGAGACTGAAAAAGTTTTGCTTGAAAAAACGGGTTTGCAAGTTGGAATAGATGCGGGAATTGAAAACTTTATGACGCTTTCTGATGGAACGCAGATTGAGAATTTCAAATATTTTGAATCTGCGCAAAAGGAACTGAGACGCAAACAACGTAGTGTTTCGCGGAAAGCACGTTCCGCAGGTTCTCAATCCCGAAAAGAAGCAGTCATTAAATTTCGCAAAGTTCATCAAAAAATCAAGCATCAACGCCACGATTTTGCTCATAAACTTTCAACAAAACTTGTCAAAGAATATGATTTGATGGCGATTGAAGATTTGAATATCTTGGGAATGTCGAGGGGTATTCTCTCGAAACAAATACACGATGTGGCTTGGAATAGCTTTTTTCAAAAGTTGACTTACAAAGCTGAAAACGCTGGCAAGAAACTGATAAAAGTGAATCCAAATGGAACATCTCAAACTTGTATCTGTGGCGCAAAAGTCAATAAAACTCTCGCTCAAAGATGGCATCAATGTGTGGAATGTGGATATTCTAATCATCGTGATATTGTCTCGGCCAAAGTAGTATTACAACGTGCGCTTGGGCAGAACTCTGAATATAAAAGAGTTCCCTTGAACAAAGGAAGCGTTGAAGAGAAAACGTGGGCGGTGACGTCGTGCGTCTCTTCAGAATCTCCATTGATAGCCGTTTCGGCTTGATTGGAGAGTGTCAATGTCAATTTACAATTCAATCATTCGCCCTGCGCTTTTCAAATTACCGGCCGAAACGGCACACGAAATCGGCATCAATGCTCTCTGCTCCGGTTTAGCGTCCAGCATTGTGCAAAATCAATTCGCCAAACGCTTTGAATGCAACAAGTTTGGCGAACTGAAACGATTCGGATTAACTTTCAAAAATCCATTTGGAATGGCGGCCGGATTTGATAAAAATGGTGTGGTGGTCAATCAGTTAGCCGCGCTTGGCTTTGGTTTTGTCGAAGTCGGAACCGTGACCTTTAATCCCCAAAAAGGGAATGATAAACCGCGACTTTTTCGCTTGCCGGCGGATAAAGCGTTGATAAATCGGCTTGGTTTTAATAACGAAGGCACGCCGAAAGTTGTCGAGCGATTGAAAAAGATAAATCCGAAATGCGTGTTGGGCGTCAACATCGGCAAAAATAAAGACGTTCCAAACGAAGCGGCCATCGAAAATTATCTGAAAAGTTTTGATTTAGCCCACGAAGTTGCTGATTATATTGCGGTCAATGTTTCATCGCCCAATACGCCAAATTTGCGCGAACTGCAAAAAGCCGAAAGCCTGAATGAATTATTGGGAGCTTTGCAAAAACGGAATTTAGAACTTTCGGCCAAACCGCTCCTCGTCAAAATTGCGCCCGATTTATCAGAACGTGAAATCGAGTCAATCGTTGATATTACCTTAAAACTCAATTTAGCAGGTATCATTGCAACTAACACCACCATTAGTCGAGATGGGTTACAAACTAACATCGCGGAAACCGGCGGATTGAGCGGAAAACCTTTGACAAAACGCTCAACCGAAGTCATTTCAACTATTTATCGTTATTCCAAAGGTAAAATTCCAATCATCGGGGTTGGCGGAATTTTTACGGCTGAGGATGCATTTGAAAAGATTTGTGCCGGCGCCTCGCTTTTCCAAGCCTATACCGGATTTATTTACCAGGGTTTTACTTTTGCGCGGGATATTAATTACGGATTAGCTCAAATTTTGAAAGAGCGAGAGTTTAAGAGTTTAGATGAAGCGGTTGGGAGTAATCTGTAATGAAAAGATTGGCAGTTTTACTGGTCTTCGTTTTTTTCGGACAGTTACCGGCCCAAACGGATATAATTCAAAAGACACGAGAAATTGTCCGCGAAGTTATTGAAAAATCCTATCCGGAACTGAAAAACAAACAAATCGAAATCAAAGCGTTCAAAAGCGAATCGGATTATTTTCAAGCCCGTTTCTCCTTTTTCAAATATCTGACTTTTCAAAAAATGCGGTATGTCATTTTTGTTAATCCGAAAGTCTTTGAGCGTTCTCAGCCGTCAACCGGGATTCAATCAATTATTGCTCACGAACTCGCACATATTTTGTATTATGCAGAGCGGAATCGTTTTGAATTGCTCGGGTTAGTCAAACTATCGTCAAAAGCATGGGTCCGGAAATTTGAGCGCCGAGCCGATTTGGAGTCAATTGCGCGGGGCTATGGCGGCGGGTTAATTGAGTATCGAAAATGGCTTTATCAAAACGTTCCGCCAAAAAAATTAGAGGAGAAAAAACGCAATTATTTTTCGCCCGAAGAGATTGAATTGATGCTCGAAATGCTCAAACAAAAGCCCGCTTTGATAGAATACTGGCGAAAAAATGTTCCGTTTGAGAGAAAGGATTTGATACAGTAGTTTGACACCCAAAACTCAAAGGTTATAATAAATAGTTTGTTTCTTTTGCTATTTGAAACGCTTTTTTATGTATATTGACTTAACCAAACTTTCAGAAGGGATTAAAGAGTTTGATGAGACGATTCAAATTGAATTGGATGACGAGTCGGCGCGATTGATCGAACCTGTCCGAATGTTTGGAGAATTAAAAAAAGGAATTGCTCAGATTGATGTCAGCGGAAAACTTAGCGCGAAAAGCGAAATAGAATGTTCGCGCTGCTTAAACCCTTTAATATCAACGATTGATACTGACTTTAAGGTTGCCTATATTCTGCCGGAACATTATTCAAGCGAGAAAGAAAGCGAACTGCACGGCGAGGATTTGGCGATTGCAATCTATGATGGAGAAAAGATTGATTTAGCTGAATTAGCCCGCGAACAGATTCTGCTGAATTTGCCGACACAAGTATTTTGCCAGGAAAATTGTCAGGGATTGTGCCAAAAATGCGGGGCAAATTTGAATAAAACAACGTGCAATTGTGAAACAAAAGAGATTGATCCGCGATGGCAAAGCCTTCGCCAGTTAAAAATTAGGGATTAAAAGAGCAAAAAGCGTTAATTTTTAATTTTATATTTTACATTTTTATTTAGGAAAATATTATGCCAAATCCAAAACGAAGACATTCAAAAACACGCACCCGAACACGCCGCGCACATCATGCGTTAGATGTTCCACAATACTTTATTGATAAAGATTCCGGTGAACCGCAAGTTCCGCACCGGGTCAATCCAGATACCGGAATGTTCAAGGGGCGACAGATACTGGTCGGAAAAGTAAAGGAATAGCGTCATTTTAGATTTGCGATTTTAGATTTGCGATTGGACAACATTTTGAGTGATAACGTAAAATCAACTCCAATCAAAAATCGAAAATCGAAAGTCGAAAATCAAAAATGAAACATAACGCAGGAATACTTGGGATGGGACACGCTTATCCAAGCGGAGTCTTAACCAACGCCGACCTCGAAAAAATCGTCGAAACCAACGATGAGTGGATAACTTCGCGCACGGGAATCAAACAACGCCGAAAAGCCGCGGACAACGAATACACTTCGCAATTTGCGGTAAAGGCGGGCAGACTTGCACTTGAAAAGGCCGGGATTGATCCAAAAGAAATTGACATCATCGTTTGTGCGACGACCACGCCTGACCAAATTTTGCCCTCGACAGGTTGTCTGATCCAAAAAGAATTAGGTTGTGACAATGCCGCCGGGATGGATCTTTTTGCGGCTTGCTCAGGGTTTTTGTATGGTCTGACGATGGTCGAATCAATGATTCGGACCGGACAGATCCGCTATGCTTTGGTTATCGGCGCAGAGGTGTTGACGAAATACGTTGACTACACCGACCGTGCCACCTGTGTCATTTTCGGAGACGGGGCAGGGGCCGCCGTGGTTGGCCCGGTTCCGGAAGGCAAAGGAATTCTTGCGACCAAAATTCGCTCGGACGGACGCTACGAAGAGCAGCTTTATGCACCCGGCGGCGGAACTAAGCTCGGGACATCGCATCAGACAATTGATGATCGGCTGCACTTTTTTAAGATGAAAGGCAACGAACTTTTTAAAGTGGCAGTGCGTTCGATGGCCGAAATCTCGGCAGAAATGCTTAAAAAAGCAGGTTATACGGTTGATGATGTGGATCTGGTGGTTCCGCATCAGGCTAATCAGCGGATTACCGATGCCGTTGCTTCACGGTTAGGCGTGGCAGAAGAAAAAGTTTATTCAAATATCGCCCAGCACGGCAATACTTCGTCGGCCTCAATTCCGATCGCCTTGGACGAATGTCTTGAATCGGGTAAAATTAAAGAGGGCGATTTGGTGTTGTTGACAGCCTTTGGCGGCGGGGTGACCTGGGGCGCAACGGTCATCAGATTTTAGATGGCCGATTTTAGATTTTGGATTGTTTTGGAGGGGAAAGATGGCAATACAAACTTTAAGCGACCAAAAAAGTGAGCTAATAATTGAAATCTCAAAATTGAACAAAGAAGAATCTGTGCAACAGGTTAAGAATTTGGTTCAGCTTTTGGAAAAAAGCCCAGCCAAAAAGCAATCTGACAGGTTGAAGAAAATAGCCAAGCCGATGCGGAAAAAGCTAGATTTAGAGGAATTAAAACGCGAGCAACATTGGAACCCGATAAATCGAGAAGAATTTGACGGATTAGTCAAAGAATTAGATATTCAAGAGTCACTTGAGCAACTTTTGGCAGATATTTAACAATGTATTATCTTCTTGATACGAACATAATGATTGCATATTTGCGAGAACCAAATTTTACGCATTCAGCCAAGGCAGATTAGCTGGTAAAACATCAAATTTTACGGCGCGAAATATGGGCAAAAACGATTTGTGGATTGCGGCCACTGCCTCGGTTTTGGGGGCCACGCTTTTAACAACCGATAGTGATTTTGACCATTTGCAAAACGAATTTTTACAGGTTGTCAAGATTGATTTAGTAAATTGATGTCGAAAATAGCTTACATATTTCCGGGACAAGGAAGCCAGGCGGTCGGCATGGGCAAGGATTTGTTTGATAATTATCCGATTGCCCGCAATGTTTTTTCAGAAGCCGACAATACTCTGGGTTTTTCACCCCACTGCATAGACTCCAACGAAGTTCGACCGCACGATCTCGATGCAGCGGGTTCGCTCATCCATAACCCCAGCCTTGTACC
>JANOEF010000026.1:0-16732 GCA_031413075.1 Acidobacteriota bacterium
ACACATCCGCGACTTCCGCAACCGCAGGGAGCACCAAAAGGCTCAACACAAATATGTCCGATTTCACCCGCAGTTCCATCAACTCCGCGTAAAATCTTGCCGTCAATGATGATTCCGCCTCCGACTCCGGTTCCGAGCGTCACGCAAATTGAATTTTCAACCCCCTGTGAGGCTCCCATCCAATTTTCGCCAACCGCGGCTGCATTGGCGTCATTTTCTAAAATGGCGTGGATATTGAGTTCATTTTCGAGCGCGGCAATAATCCGAAAACCATCCAGAGCCGGAACATTCGGAGCTTTCAAAATAACCCCTTTTTCGACACTGACCGTGGCCGGAGCGGCAATCGCAATGGCCACCACCTGGCCCACATTTTTGACACTTTCCCGACATTCTGCTGCCGATTCGACCATTGCTCCGACTATTTGGTCAGCCCGTTCTGCTTTGGGCGTATCACGCTTTGTACGATAGAGTACTGTTCCCTCGCCATCTATCGCTGCCATTCGTAAATTTGTTCCGCCTAAGTCGCAGGCGATGACGATTTTTTTACTCATTTCAAATAATTACTTTCACTACCGTTTGGCGGGTAGCTGCTTATTATAACTTAATTCGCTAAAGCAACAAAGTCTTTCGTGTACTATCAACTGTAAAATCAACTTCGGATGCCGGTTAGTTTTTTCGACCGATCATGTCCAGGCCAACCGCCGAAACGAGGATTGATCCCTTGATGATTTCCTGAACAAAGTCTCGAATATTCAAGAGCGACATTCCATTATCAAGGCTGGCCATAATCAAGGCTCCCAAACAGGCGCCAAAAACCGTCCCGCGGCCGCCCATTAAACTCGCTCCGCCGATGACACAGGCCGCGATGGCTTCAAGTTCCTTCAATCCTCCGGCATCAGGCGTGGCACTTCCCTGACGAGCGGTAAAAACAATGGCGGCGATGCCGGTTAATACTCCCAACAGCATATAAACTTTGAGGATGTTCAACCGGGTATTGATCCCCGACAACCTGGCCGCGTCAGTATTCCCGCCGATGGCATAAAGATAACGTCCAAAGGTCGTTGAGTTCGTAATAAAAACTCCAAAAATAGCGACGATGACAAAGATCAGGACGGGTAACGGAATTCCGTTCGAAGAATTCATCGCATAAGCAAAAGCCACAATGCCGATAATCGGCAAAATCGTCTTTACCATTTCGCCTTTGTAGTCGGCTTCGCCGAGTCCGTAATCTTTTTGTGATTTGGCCCGCCGATAAGCCAAAAATAGAATTGCCAAAATAGCCAAACCGGCCAAAAACCAACCGCTGGCAATAGTTAAATTACCTTGCCCAAAGGTTTTAAAAGTCTGGTCGGCAACTGCCACCGTTTCGCTGCGGGAAACACCTTTGATGGCGCCGCGCCAGGCCAGCAATCCGCCGAGGGTGACAATAAACGCAGGAATTTTTCCGTATGCGGTTAAAATGCCGTGAATCAAACCGATGAAAACGCCGACCGCAATGGCTAAAAGGATTGACGGGATCAGTCCATATCCCCAGTTGGTCAATGAAATTGCGGCCACGCCGCCCGCCAACGCCAGGACCGAGCCGACTGATAAGTCAATCTGTCCGGCAATGATCAGCATCAGCATTCCGACCGCTAAAATGCCGGTCACCGAAGTTTGCAACATCAAATTGGACAAGTTACCGGAAGACAGAAAAGTCCCTCCTGTTTGCCAATGAAAAAATAGCCAAATCAGTATTAGCGCGCCAAGCATTGTATAAGCACGAAGTGCTGACGTCTCGATTTTAAACCCACTTTTTTCTACTGTTTCACTCATAATTTTTTTCTCAATACAGTAAAATAAAACCAATCTGCATTTTAATCTTTAGTTTGTTCCTTAGTTTGTTCCTTTTGACTCAATTTGTAGCTGTTGCGGCCGCCATCACTTTTTCCGGGGTGGCTTCGGATTTTGTAAATTCGCCCGTCAATTTGCCTTCGTGCAAAACCAAAACCCTATCGGAGAGACCCAAAACCTCGGGCAATTCCGATGAAACCATGACGATTGCCAGCCCTTCTTTGGCCAATTTGTTGATTTCTGAATAGATTTCCTGCTTGGCACCGACATCAATGCCGCGAGTCGGTTCATCCAAAAATAAAACTTTCGGATTGATCAAAAGCCATTTGCCTAAGACAACTTTTTGCTGATTGCCGCCCGAAAGAGTTCCCGCGACAGTCAGCGGCGAATTAGCTTTGACCCGAAGCGATTGCATTTTTTCTCTGGCAGCCACAGTTTCGCGTGAGCGATGTGTAATAAAGGCTCCGGAGATTTTTTTGAGTCCGGCTAAACTCATATTGTCAACAATTGTTTGTTCGAGTAATAAACCAAAGCGTTTGCGGTCTTCGGTCACAAATCCGATGCCGTATTTGATGGCTTCGGACGGTGACTTGATCGAGACAGGTTGGCCTCCGACTAAGACTTCGCCTTCTGTTTTACCTTGCCAGGCTCCGAAAATTGACATCAAAAGCTCGCTCCGTCCGGCTCCCATCAAACCCGAAATGCCTAAAACTTCGCCTTTTTTGACCGAAAAGGACACATTATTGACCAGTTTTTTATTCGGATTATCAGGATCAAAAGTGGAAATATGACGAACTTCTAAGGCGGTTTCGCCAAATTCGTGCGAAGTTTGCGGGAAAATGTCGCCGACTTCGCGCCCGACCATCAGCGAGATAACTTTGTCTTTGGTCAAATCTTTGGCATCGTTCGTTCCAACTGTTTTTCCGTCACGCAGAACCGTGATCCGGTCGGACATTTCAAAAACTTCATCGAGTTTGTGCGAAATGTAAATCATTCCGACACCGCGCGCCTTGAGCTCGCGTAAAATTTCAAACAGCGTTTCGACCTCAGACTCGGTCAAGGCAGCCGTCGGCTCATCCAAAACCAGAATCTTGGCGTCCTGCGAAAGGGCCTTGGCAATTTCTACCAACTGCTGTTGCCCGATCCCGAGATTACCGACCGGAGTTCGCGGATCAATCGGTAAGTGCAAATCTTTCAACAGTTTCGAGGCTTTTTGATAAAGTTCCGACCAATTGATAACGCCAAATTTGGAAGGCTCTTTGCCCAAAAAGATATTCTCGCCAACCGTTAATTCTTTGACCAGCGACAGTTCCTGGAAAATGATGGCCACACCCGCCTTTTCCGAATCACGAATGGTTTTGAACTGACGAATTTCGTCGTCTATAACAATGTCGCCACCGTATGTGCCGAACGGATAAACGCCGGACAGAGTTTTCATCAAAGTTGATTTTCCCGCCCCGTTTTCGCCGACCAACGAATGAAATTCTCCGGCAAAAAGATCAAACGTCACGCCGTCGAGAGCCTTCACGCCGGGAAATTCTTTGACAATCGAACGCATTTCTAAAATTGGATTTTTTGATTGACTCATTGATTCATTGATTCATTGATTCATTGCGCCAAAGATAAAATGACACAATGAACCAATGAGTATTTTTTACTGTTTCGGTCTTTGGTCAGCCGGAACATTTTTATAAACGTCTTCAAAAGTGACAAACCCGTCTTTGATAACGGTGGCCATCAAATTGTCTTTTTCCACCACAATAACTTCTAATAAAATAGCTTTCACTGTCAAATCTTTGTCACTGATTTTAGTAGTAAAAGGTTTGGCATCCGCCAGAGTTTCTTTTTTGGCTAATTTGATGGCCGCTTCGACCGCAGCATTCGCGAGCGGGATAATCGGTTTATACACCGTCATTGATTGTTTCCCTTCGGCGATGCGTTGGAGCGCGGCTTTTTCCGCATCTTGTCCGGTGACGATTATTTTTCCGGCTTTATCGCCGAGCGCAGAAATGACGCCGCCGGCCATTCCATCATTGGAAACAACAAAGGCATCAATTTTACCCTGGTTTTGGGTCATCGCGTTTTCGGCAAATTTCAGAGCCTCTTCGGATTTCCAGTCAGCGATATGCTGGTCGGCCACGATTTTGATGTCGCCCTTGTCAACCGCGGCTTTCAAAGCATCGAGCTGCTCTTTTTTCATGATGTGCGCGTTGTTGTCGGTCGAGCTTCCATAAACCATGACATAATTGCCCTTCGGAACTTTTTGGAGCGCATATTCAGCGATTCTCCGCCCGATCACTGGAACCTGATGCGAGACGTAAACATCAATTTTATCAGTGTTTATCAAACGGTCGTAGCTAATTACCGGGATGCCTTTGGCCTTTGCCATTTCAACCATTTGTACCGCTTGGGTAGCTTCTTGCGGAGCGATGACCAGGACATTAATGCCTTTGGTCAACAACTGTTCGACATCGCTCAGTTGCTTTTCAGCTTTGTTGTCAGCAAAGGTCAGTTCGCACTCAACATCGAGTTTTTTGCAATGCGCCATAAACGCATCACGGTCTCGCTGCCAACGCTCTTCTTTAACGGTTGCCATCGCAAAACCGATTTTTATTTTCCCGCCGGTGGTTGCGGGTTTATTCGCGTCCCCGGGTTTACTGGCTTGATCAGGTGTTTGGATACATCCCGACATCAAAAAAACTGCTAAAAATAGGTTCAGTAATAAAAACCCTTTAATCTTTTGCATTAAATTAACTCCTGTTTGACTCCTGTAGAATTGAAAACTTTGTTTGTAAGCTGAACAATAAGATAACTATAAATCCAAATTTAATCAAAATTATGTCGCCTTTAAAATGAATTTATTTGATTTTTGCTAATTTTAACGCATTTTTCGCTTCATCGTTTTGCATAAACCATTTCCAGACGTGTCCGGAGCGAAAATTTTCGAGACCGAGCAGAGTGATTCCCACATCAATCCCAATCACGTCTTTATCAACCCATCCGGTATTCGGATTAAAAGCATCGGCAAAACCGTAGCGTCCGTAGATTTTATCTCCGTATTTTTCCTTCATTTCTTTCAACGCGGGCAAAGCAATGTCGGGCGTGAACATCAACGAAGCGGCGGCAACATACGGTGTAACCGTTCCATCAATTTCATTTGAAGCGGGCGGGCAATCCCAAACGACATAGCCTCTCGCGCTGTCCATTGCCGAAATTCCCCAAATATTTTCAGAATAGCCCGAAAACTTTTTGCTTAAACTCAAATTACAGGCTTTATGGGCTTTGGTCGCAATCACCGAATTTTGATGATAGTCAACCTTAAAGCCTTTTTGCCTTTCACTTTTATTGCGAAAATCAAACCACGCTTGCGAATATTGATGAATAAAAATCGGAGCTTTAGCGGATAAATATTTGTATCCCGCATAATTAACCCATTGCCGTTTCCAAGCATACCAACTCTGCCAAGGAATCGGCTTAGTCGGCGAACCGATTGCCAAAAGATACAAACTCGCATTCTCGCTGTAATCGCCCCAGACTGATTTAAGAAACCCAGTTTCGGGCTTCCAACCGTGCGAAAGAATGCCTTTGCGGTTGTTTTGCATCCACGCAAAATCAATGCGTTCATAGATTTGCGTTGCTAATTTTACAATTTCTTGATCATCTGCAAAGCATTGACGAACCGTCAAAACTCCGCCTAAAAGTAACGCCGTATCAATCGAAGAAATTTCCGCATTCCAACGTCTTTCACCCGTTTCTTTATCGAGCCAATGATAAAACCAGCCGTTTTTATGGAAGGTGCGGTTGGCGTAATAATCGAGCGTGTTTCGAGTGCGAGTTTTCGCATCTTCAGCCGAAATCCATTTTCTGTCAGCGGCGATGCAATAAGAGGTTAAGGCAAAACCTGTCGAAGCGGAACTCGCAATGTTATAACTTGGATGATCCTTCGGCAAACCCGAACCGTCCGTTCTCGCTCGGTCAAGTGATAAGCCAGTTTTCGGATCGGAATTTTCCCAAAAGTAAAGAAATGAACGCTTTGAGAGGTCTTCTAAAAATGCGTCATCCTCTTTGGAAATAGTAAATCTGGTAAATTCCGTCCCCGATTTTGTTTGTGGGAAAACGGATATTTGGGCGAGCAGAAATATTGCGAATATTAAACTTAATAATTTGATTGATTTCATTACTATTTATTTTTTGCCCGCGGAAAACACGGAAAAACGCGGATTTTTTTTTGCTCTTTGTTCCGCGTTCTTCAGCGTCATTCCGCAGGCAAAAAAATCTTAATTTAAATTCCCATAACGTCGAGCTACAACTTCCGGTGTATCAAGATTTTTCCCTGCTTTCAAATTCATTGCAAGGCGAATAAATTGTGCCATTGACCACGCCAGCGGAGTTGCGGAGCGGGCGCCCTCGCCAAAGGGAAAAACCTTATTAGGCTGACTCCAAACCTGTTCGGGAATCATCATTCCATCATTGGCGAATTTTTGCATTGCATCAAGTCTCAATTTGGGATTTAGGATTTCGGATTTTCCATTTTCCATTAAAGCAATTTCATACTGCCCACGTTCCCCTGAAAGCAATGCCCACAGATGACCTTTTCCCGTCCATTTGCGGTCATAATTCCAGTTTCGCCCGTCATAATATTCGCCGTAACCGTCGTGATTATAACGATAAAATCCGTCGCCGTTTGGCGTTTCGACTTTCAAAACCTGGTCAACAATTTTCAGCGATTTGACAATTAACGGGTCATCCGGCGATTTGATACCAAGCCGGACAAGTTCCAAAAATCCGGCGTCAACGATTTCATTTTCCGGATATGTTCCGGCGCCGTTATTGAGTTCGATCTTCTCGCCGGCATCCGGTGTCCCGTTTTTCGTCAAACGCAAATAATAATTGCCGTCGCCGTATTTTCCGGTGGTGGTCACAGTCCATTTTTCAACGTTTTTCGCCCAATCATCTGCTTTTTCTAACCAACCTTTGGCCGATGCTTCATCACCGTTTTTTTCGGCAATGTCAGCCGCACAAACAAGGGCGGCAATTTCGGCGGCAATGGTGGCCGGTGAATATCCCGGCTTTTCTTCCCAACGCTCCTGTCCGGTTACCGGTCCATTTTTGGCAATGAAATCAGCGGTCGGTTTGATGTGTTTTTCGTAAGTCGTTTTGTCATTGCGCCCGAGTTGGTAAGCCAAAATCAACGGATACGCAACTTCGTCCATCTGCAAGCCATCGCCGAGCGGTCGGCCGTCGAGCCACGAAATTTGCGGATAACTGCCATCCGGCTTTTGTTGATATTTGAAAAGATATTCGAGCGCCCGATTGGCTGAATCTTGATCGCCCATTGCGATATATGCCGTCGCGACCTGATACAAATCGCGAGACCAGACCAGATGATAACCGCCGACATACGGACCATTTGCGTCACCCGTCGGAATCCACGGATTACTCAATGAAGCAACATTTCCGCCGCGATAGGTTTTGTCTTCCTTAGCGCTTAAGACCATCGCTGAATAGTTAAACTGGGTTTGATATTTCGGTTCAATTTTGGGCAGGTTTTTCGTGTAATCAACCCAACTTTTATCATATTCGGCGCTTGCTTTGACGAAACCTTTCCGACGTGAATCTTCGGCCATACTTCGGGCAATTTTGATGTTTTTACCAAAGGATAAAATGGCAGTAAATCTTTGCGGATGAACAATTTTGGCTAATTGGACAACATTTCCGTCATCTGCCCGTTGATTCGGATTGACAATTTTTCCATGAGCCTTTAATTGCTCCATCCCATCAGTTTCTCCATAAAACCCGCTGTGCCTTTCGGCAGTTTCGGCCGTAAAATGCAAAACCGAAGCAGTTTCTTTTTCAACCGAAAACAACGCCGTTCCATCATCAAAAGCGGTGTCAGACTTTCCGCTATTGGCAAGCGAAGGATTGTAATAAGCGTAGAGATTCAGACTTTTATTTTTTGAAACAAACTGAACATCAATTAAAATCGAATCCCGTTCAACATCGGTGGCATAGGTTTTAATTATCGTCCATTCACCGTTTTTAGATTTATTGATCTGTTGAAAACTGAGCGAGTCAGGGCGCAAAGGTTTAATTTGCTGAATTGCATCATTCCTCTCGGTTTCAACTTTGCGCGTTTTCGGATTAACTACCACAAATTGAAGCCATTGGACATTCGCTTTATCCGCCGTCGGATAAAAAACTTCGGTCAGCGAACCGCCTTGGAGCGTGAACCAAACTTTTGAATTTAAACTCAAAGCCGTTCCGATTCCCTGTTTTCCGGCGCTTTCCCATTCGGCATCTTTGCCTTTTTCCTGGGCGAACGCAGAAAGCGCAAGGCAAAAGGTAAAAGGTAAAAGGCAAAATAGTTGAATGGCTTTTTGAATTTTTAATTTTGCATTTTGCATTACTTCGTTACTGTAAAAAATTCGCTCATTTCGTCTTTAATATTTTGCGAATCCGTCCCGACCATTACTCTAAACTGCCCATCTTCAACTACATAGCGCATCTGAGCATTGTAAAAACCTAAATCCGATACTTTAATCGGGATTTCGACTCTGCGTCGTTCACCCGCTTTCAAAAAGACTTTTTGGAAGCCTTTTAATTCTTTGACCGGACGTGACATACTGGCAACCATATCGTGAATATAGACTTGAACGACCTCCGCGCCGTCGCGCCTTCCGGTGTTTTCTAAATCTACTGAAACTTTTATCGTCCCGTTTTTACCGATTCGAGTTTCGCTCAGTTGCATATTTGACATTTTGAAGGTGGTATAACTCAAACCGAATCCAAAAGGATAGAGCGGCGTGTTGGGTGAATCAAAGTATTTTGAAACATACTCTTCTTTCTCATCCAATTTTGGTCGCCCGGTCGGTAAATAGTTGTAATAAAGCGGGATTTGCCCCAGATTGCGCGGAAATGTGACCGGTAACTTACCAGCTGGATTAACATCGCCGAACAAAACATCGGCAACTGCATTTCCGCCTTCTGTTCCGCCAAACCACGTTTCTAAAATCGCGGGCGAATTTTCCGCCACCCAATTGATTGTCAAAGGTCTGCCGTTCATCAAGACAATCGCGTAAGGTTTGCCAGTGGCGTGAATCACTTTGACTAAATCAAGCTGTTTACCGGGTAGATCAATGTTCGCTCTTGAACGGGCTTCGGCACTCATTTTTCCGTCTTCGCCAATGACTAAAATCGTGAAATCGCTGTCTTTCGCGGCATCTACGGCTTTTTTGAAACCATCGGTATCTTCACATTTCGAATCGCAACCAACTTCATAACGAATCTTAGCTGAATTTCCAACCTTGTTTGTGATGCCTTCCAAGACCGTGACCGGGTCGGTGTCCTTCCCGTCACCGATCCAGTTGGCGTTCATATCGGTTTTGCTGTTCGCCAATCCGCCAATCACCGCAATTTCTTTAGTTGATTTATTTATCGGCAGTGTTTCTTTCTCATTTTTCAGCAAAACAAATGATTTAGCCGCAACTTCACGGGCAAATTTCCGATGTTCGGCAGTTAAAAGTATTGATTTTTCGCGATCAACATCGGCCAAAGGTTTATCGAATAGCCCCAAACGATATTTGATTCGCAAAATTGTGCGGACAGCATTATCAATTGTTGCCATCGTCACTTTTTTGCTTTTAACCAAATCCGCGCCCGTTTGATTGATGGTGCGGCTGACCATTTCCAGATCAACTCCGGCGTTCAAGGTCGCCGCCGCCACTTCCGCATCATCCGCCCCAACCCCGTGTGCAATCAATTCTTTGGTCGCGGTGTAATCGGTCACAACTAAGGCTTGAGATTTCCATTCATCACGCAAAACAGTTTTCCAAAGAAACGGATTAGCAGTCGCGGGAACTCCGTTGAGACTGTTGAACGAAGTCATAAATGAACCGACTCCGGCATCAACCGCCGCCTTAAATGGAGGAAAATAAATATCGCGCAAACGCTGTTCGGACATATCAGTGGTGTTGTAATCGCGTCCGCCTTCGGCTGCCCCGTAAGCCACAAAATGTTTCGCACAAGCCAAAATGCGGTCATCCGCGCTGTAGTCATTGCCCTGAAAACCTTTAACCCGTGCGTAAGCAATCTTTGCACCTAAGAAAGTGTCTTCCCCTGCGCCTTCGACAATCCGCCCCCAGCGTGGATCACGGGCAATATCAACCATCGGCGCAAACGTCCAATGGACACCCGCCGCTCTCGATTCCTTCGCCGCAATATACGCGGATTTTTCCATCGCCTCCAGATCCCAGCTGGCTGATTCACCGAGCGGAACCGGAAAAATGGTGCGATAACCATGAATAACATCAAAACCGAATAGAATCGGGATTTTCAGACGTGATTCCAAAGCAGCTTTTTGCAATTCATTGGATTCGAGCGCCCCGCGGACGTTCAAAGTCGAGCCGAGCAAACCTTTCCGAGCCATCTCAAAATGTTCGGGACGACCTTTGCCCGTCGGATAATCCCCGTCAAGCTGCTGCAACTGACCGAGTTTTTCCGCCAAAGTCATTTTTGCCAGGAGAGCGTTGACTTTTTGCTCAATGTTCGCATCCTTTGGCGAGAGTTTTCCAACATTCATTTGCGCCGGAACGCTGATTGTTCCAACCCAAATAACTAAAAGCAATAAAATGGAATATGTCTTTTTCATCTGATTTTTAACCCTTAATTAAATTTTGAATTTTTTGAAATTCCGTCATCTCAAGTCCGCCATTTTTTATCGTCGAATATATTTTATCCGTCATCCGCGAAGATCAGGCGTGGGCACCAATTATGATAATTTGCCCGTTGTTCCGCCTCAACTAGCAGAATAATCTATTAAAACAACCTCTGCCAAAACTGGTAAATGATCTGAGGCCCAGAGTCCTTCCCAACGGTCTGACAAAACCCCGTGTTCCAAAATTTTCACGCCTTCGCCTACGAAAACGTAGTCAATTTTTCGATTTGCCTCTAGTTCTTTAAAGGCGTTCCAAGTCGAAACTCCGCCGAAATGCCCGTTCTGCGAAAGGTACCGCCCGTCAAGTAATTTGAAATTTCCGGCTTCCTCTTTGCCCGTCAAAATCCGATAAACATTGGTATCTTCGGTTGCATTAAAATCCCCGGTTACAACAAATTGTGATTTTTGGGCAATTTTCGGAATTTGGGAAAGCATCAATTTTGCGCTTTCGGTTCGCGCTTTTGCTCCGATATGATCAAAATGCGTGTTGAATAAATAAAACTTCTTTTTCGACTGCTTATCTTGGAATCTTGCCCAAGTCACGATGCGCGGCAAGTTGGCATCCCAACCTTTGCTACCGATTTTGTCGGGTCTTTCCGAAAGCCAGAAAGTATTATTTTCCAACAATTTGAACCTTGACTTACGATACAAAATAGCAGAAAATTCGCCGTTCTTTGCTCCGTCACGACCAACCCCGCACCACGCAAAATCGGGTAAAAGTTTTTCTAAATCATTGAGTTGACCGATTAAGGCTTCTTGCACTCCAACTAAATCAGATTTGTGAAATCGAATGACATCCGCCACCTTGTTTTTGCGATTGTCCCACGAATTTAAACCGTCTCTTGGCTCGTTATAACGAATGTTGTAAGTCATAACCCGCAGGGCATTTTTGCTATCTTGAGCAAAAGCGGCTAAACCAGCGACAAATGTCATCAAAAGGACAAAAATGATTTTTTTGGATAAAATTCTCATCTATTTTCAATAACTTTAAGGCTTTATTAAGCAGTTGCGGCGAAAACTCTGCCAGTTGCGGCTTATCTTCACAGCCTTTGTTTTGTTAACCCTCTCGATTCGACCTGAAAAAAGTTTTCAATTCAGGGAATTTTCTCTGTAAAATTGGCTAAATTCCATTATAATAGCGGTTGGTCTTATGTATGATAAAACTTTCGAATCTTTTTTTGATGATCTTGCTTGGTTTTGCGGTGGCGACCTTTTCGCAACCTACCCCGGATGTCAAAAAGTCGCTGACTGCAGCCGCTAACTATCTGCAAACAGGCAACTTTGCCGAAGCCGAAAAGATCTTACTGGAAGCTCGAAAATCAGCTCCGACGAATGCTGATGTCCATAATCTGCTGGGCATCATTTACGACCAAAAAGGCGATTTTGCGAAAGCCGAATCGGAATATCGAGCCTCAATTCGCCTCAATCCGAAAGCTGTTTCACCACTCGCTAATCTCGGCATCCTGCTGGCCAAAACGAAACGCGAAAAAGATGCGGTCCAGATTTTTGAGACGGTTCTGAAACTTAATCCGGAACACCCGCAAACTATTATCAACCTTGGCTTTATTTACAGTTCGCTGGGGAATTTCACAAAAGCCGCCGAATTCCTGCAAAAAGCCAATCTCATTCAACCCAAGAGTCCCGATATTCTCTTCAAACTCGGGACGGCGCTCTATCAAACAAAAAAACTTGAGGAAGCAAAACAACTTTTTGAGCAAATTTCTTCTTCCGCCGAATCAAATTATTATTTGGGTTTAATCGCTTTTGACCAAAAAAATGACGAGATTGCTTGGGAACATTTTGAAAATGCTTTACTTCTTAAACCCGATTTTGCTGATGCTAATTTTATGCTCGGTGAAATTGCATCCAAACAGTTAAAATACCCACAAGCCGCCGAGTTTTACGCCCGGGCAGTTGCTCAAAATAAAACCAAAGACGTTTATTTTGTCAGACTTGGCGGAACCCATCTGATTCTCAAAGAGGTTGAAAAAGCCTTTCAGATTTTCAAAGAAGCGGCCGAACTTTTTCCCAAAATACCCGAGATCAAATATTTTTTGGCAGTCACGGCCCGTGGTCTGGGCAATTACGATTTAGCTCTTAACGAAGTTCGAAAAGCCCTGGTCCTGAGAGAAACGGCTGATTCCAATGCTCTCCTCGGTGCCATCTTAGCCGATCGCAATCAAGCGGTCGAAGCCCAAAAATATTTGCGAAAGGCGATTTTACTCAATCAAAATCATTTCAACTCAAACTACGATCTCGGCCGTTTATTGATCAAAGAAAAGAAATTTGCCGAAGCCTTGCCGTTTCTGCAAAAAGCCGCAACGCTAGTCCCTCGGGCCCCGGACGTTCATTATCAACTCTTTCTGATCTATTCGCGTCTCAAACGTAAAGCTGAGGCAGACCAGGAGTTTGAATTATTCAAGCAATTCTCCGAGAAAAATTAGTCTCGGGAAAATACAAGATAATCAATCAGAATGCGCCCGGATTTTGGACGACTGTTAACGTCGTCAAAAACTATGACAAATTCTTCAAATGGCTTTAGTTGATTTTCGCTAAAACTCCTCGGGTCAATCGTCAACGAGATCTTCTGCCATTTATCGGTAATATTTTCCACGAAAAAATTAGCTTTTCCGCGATTTTTGTCTTTTAATTCGATCTTGATTTTTGGGGTAAAACCCTGCGCCGCATCGCCTTTGACATAAAAACTGAGCGTCGTAAAGTTTGCCACCGGGGCTTTGCTTAACTTTAACCAAAATCCGTTATAGGCCGGGTTTGGCGAATCCACATCATAATCTAACCGAATGGATTTGCCGTTTTCTTTCCCTAACGCATCATCGTTGGCAAATTTGAGCTTGCAACCCTGGGTTAAATCGTTGGGAAACCCCTCCCAAATATTAAAATCCTCACCAAGTATGGTTGTTTTTTCACCTTTATCAAAATCGGTGATAAGCACCGATTCTGTTTGAGCACGAGTCCCGAAAGCCAGTCCAAAGGACATTACCAGCGCGAAAAGAATCATTGATTTTTTCATAGCCAATCATAAAAATTGTGCCGGAACCTCGTTTCAACTAGTTTTAGTTTTCCACGCGACTCCGACACAGTTTATCCCTCTGATTTAGAAACTGAATCTGATTTGGAATTCTCCCACTCTTCCCGAAAGCCCGGTCGTTGCCACACCAAAGGTGTTCAATTGAACCCGAGTCGGATCACTGTTTGAATTAAACGGTGCCAAATTGAGAGTATTCAGAACATTGAAGAAGTTGAAACGCACATCAATGTTCGCATTTTCTCCCAAGATTCCCAGGCTTCCCAAACCAAATTTCTTGGCAACAGTCATATCCATCCCAAAGTATCGAGGACCTCGGAGGCTGTTACGACCGATTCCCGGACGGTTGGCAAAAGGACTGTTGCCATTAAATGCAGTGCCGAAAATGGTCGTTCCGGCGACGCCGAAAATCCCGTTCGGTCTCAGGAAATTATCGTTCGAGTTACTGGCCGGTTGGGCACCGGTATAAGACGTCGGCCGCGGATCACAGAAACCATTACTTGAACTCGCGTTGCCATTCAGGCAACCAAAGATCTTCGGAGTCCACGGAAAACCACTGTTCCAGGTCGTAATAGTGCTGATTTGCCAGCCGCCAAGCAATTTACCTGACCATTCACTCTGATTACGGAAGAATGGAAGATCCCAGGTTCCGCTCGCAGTCACGGCGTGGGTGACATCAAAATCCGACGGTCCGCGTTCTTCTTTTTGGTCAACCGGAAAACTCTGATTGGTACAGGCACACGGCGATTCGAATGACGAAGTATCAATGCTTTTGCTCCAGCGATAATTTGCGTCAAAGGAGAATTGTCGGGCGATGCGTCCCTGGAGACGGGTGATCAGAGCGTTGTAACCCGAATTGACATCAGGACTGGCAAAATAGGCCGCACTGATATTCGGATTGGTGGTGGTCATGATATGGAGCGGAAGAATCCGCACAAAATGACGACCCTGACTTCCCTGATAACCAACAGTGGCAACTAAATTAGCCGGTAATTCATATTGACCTTCGAGCGAATAACGCATGACATATGCGTTTGGCAGATCTTGCGGCGCGCCGTAGATCTCTGCCGCACCAACATTCGGCAAACCGTTCGCGGCATTTGTTCCGCCGCCCAGGCCCGGATTTGCCGGATAGCCGAAAATCGTGCCGTCACTACTTGCCACGTAGGTTATTTGGCCATCCCTAAATGGCGTCGCCCAATCTTCACCGCCGGCCGCTCCGGCACCTCCACAACAGATCCCGAATAAAGCTCCGTTGGGCGGGTTACGTCGTGAGTTGGCTAATAGGGCGTTCGGCAACCGGTCAAAGCCGATCCCGCCGCCGCCTCGAACAACCAGTTTTGAATCTGCCCAACTCGGACTCCAGGCAAATCCAAGTTGCGGACCGAAATTATTCCAGTCCTTTTTATATAGCTCTTTCGCGGTCGTGATTTTGGCCCCGGCTAAACCGCCATTGGCATCAAGCAACAAATTACCAAGCACGCCATCCGATGCCGTCACCGGAGAATAAAAACTCCAGCGCAGACCAAGATTGAGGCTCAGATTCGGTCGGAATTTCCAATCGTCCTGGACAAACAATCCGATTTCACTGGTCGTAAATTTTGTATTATTGGCAGACGGCTTACCGCTCAGAGTCGCGGCTATTTCTTCGAAGATCGGCGTCCCGTTAGCAAAATTCCAAAGCCGATGGAATGAATACAAAGGCCGAGCCCCGCCCACTTCACCATTACTATTCAAATCACGGCGATATTCTCCGCCGAATTTCAGAATGTGATTGCCCCAAACATTGGTTAAGGTATTTCTGAAATCAATTTGTTTCTCATTGATCACGCCCGGAGTGTTTAATCCGCGCGGAAATCCGAATCGTAAACGATCCGAAAAGAATCCTTCGATTTCAATTCTTGGAAGTCCCAGATCTGCGGTCGGATTTGACTCTGTTTCATCAAAACCCCACCGGGTCAGATTGAACCGAGCCTCATTATTCATCGTCCCCGAAATCGTTCGGTTGTAAATGAAACCCAAGGCATAACTGAGTCGTTTCGAATTAATGTCAGCCTGCGGACGACTTTGGGCTGAGTTGTCTGATCTCGTCGCTGAGTTTGGCACAAAATATGACGTAAAGGTCAATCTGTCCCGGTCGGTCGCTTGATAGTCGATCCGCGCATTGAATTGATTTCCGTTGAAACTGTTTGCGCTACTCAATTGCGCCCATTGAACATCGGCGACTCCGTCGAGCGAAGTTGGGTTCGAGAATGGAACATATGTTCCATAAGACCCAATGATCGAACCAATGTCCATTCCAGTGCCGACCACCGCGCAATTAACAAAGATGCCCGCACAAGTCGGAGTCAAAGTCTGCACAATTCTCGGTTCAATACCGGCGGATGACAAAACTCGTGCCGTTACCGAATTTGGACGAGCGGCTATCACGCTCGAGCGAAAAGTCGAGGTTTCAACTAATGAATTAAAAGTATTATTTGAACTTTCTCTCAGTCCTTCATAGGTGAAAAAGAAAAATAACTTATCCTTGACAATTGGTCCGCCAAAGCTCCCGCCATACGATTTATACTCTCTTTCAACGCGCTGCGGTCCCGAAGTAGTGATGCTGCCAATCGTCCGCGGCATCTTATTAAACGCATTCAAACTCGGATCATTGAGCTTAAAGAATCCACTCCCGTGCCACAAGTTGGTTCCATTTTGCGAAATGACCTTTATTTGTGCGCCGCTATTTCGACCGTCTTCGGCCGAATAGGTTGAAGAAGTGACGATGACCTCTTTGACACTTTCCTGACTAGGGGTGATAACCGCGCCGCCGCCCCAGGTTTGGCTATTGACACTGGTTCCGTCAATCTGATAATTATTAGCCGAAACCCTTTGGCCGTTGGCCGAGATCGGCTGAACGTTTTCGGTCGCAAAAATTGAACTGTTTGAACCGCCCGGTCCGCTCGTATTGGGAAATCCCTGCGAACTTCCGTTCGAGCCTCGTGCTCCGGCTCCAAAAACTCCGGGAGCCAAACGTGCCAGTTCAAATGGATCGCGCCCCGATTGCGGCAGCGCTAAAACCTCTTTGGTGGTGATTGACCTTCGGATATTGGCATCTTCTGTCTGAAGCGGAGCCTCGCCGGCCTCGATCGTCACCA
>JANOEF010000027.1:0-2524 GCA_031413075.1 Acidobacteriota bacterium
GGGTCTCAATCAAGGTGAAAGCCCAAGAAATGAAGAAAACAGTTTATCAATTAAGGAATGGATTATTTACAGAATATCTCAAATCGCAACTTCAGAATCCAACGATTCCGGCTTTGTGATTTGAGTTAAGCGAAAGTCCTACTAAAAAGGAAACTATTATGAAAAATGCCCCGAAAAGTCGTCAGCAAAATATTGTAATTCAAGAACTAAATGGTGAACTTTTAATTTATGATTTGAGTTTGAACAAAGCTTTTTGTTTAAATGAAGCATCAGCTAGTGTTTGGCAAGCCTGTGACGGCGAAAAATCAATGGACGAAATCAGCCAGATTGTTAGCAAAAAACTTAACACTCCGATTACCGAAAACTTTGTTTGGTTAGCTTTAGACAGACTCAAAAAGGAAAATTTGATTCTTAACCAAGATGAGATTTCTTCGCATTCCAATGGGCTCTCTCGCCGCGAAGTCATTAGAAACATCGGATTCAGTTAAATGGTCGCTTTACCTTTGATAACTTCTTTGGTTGCTCCATCCGCCCTTCACGCCCAATCGGGGACTTGCGGACAGGCTTGTCAGTGTAGCGGATTATTGGCAGCTGTTTCAGTTTGCCCGCCAAACTTTTCAGATTGCCCGCAAAATTGTCAATTCTGTAATATTTCGGAAAACGGTTGTGTCCAGGGCGAAGGGACGATTTTTTGTAACGGAACCTGTTCCAATCAATCAGCCCAACCGACTTGTCCGACCAGTTCACCTGGTGATTGCACTTGCTTTGGCAATTTTTCAATCAACCAAACCTGTCCGGGCATGCAGTGTTCGGGCGGCTGTTCAGCGTGCCGTGTAACCCAAACCTGTTTCCCGCAGGAAGTCGGTCCGCCGGCTTGTAATGGTGTTTGCCAATAAATTTTACTGCCACCGTAGTTGGTAATTTCCAGAGTAACCCGCAGTTCGTACTTTCAAGTGCTGCGGGTTGCACTGTGTCTGGCTCAATGAATTTAAACCTAATTTATCTGACAGAGCGAACTGAAAATGTTTTGTTTCTTATGCTCAGGTTGTCTATCGAACTAACCTTCACGCGAAAAAGTTTAATTCACAAACTGCCCAAATAACTACCTACATGGGTGGTGACGAATTATTTTGGACAGATTATTATGAGACACATTAGGTCTTGCACCTATGCATTAATAATTTAATAGATCTTTTTTGATAATGTAGGAGAAAATATTATGGGTTATGATTACAGAAGTAAATTAAAGCCGGAAGGACAACAACATTCAAATGCCTGTTGGGCAGCCTCACTCAGCTGGTGGCTGTCAGCATTGGCATTAGACGGCAGGAGAACTGCTTATTCACAAACCACGCTGTTATCAGATTTTAACGAACATGCTCTGGCTGCTGGCGGCAGTGTTTCGCCAAAAGAAATGAAAAAGATCTGCCAATCAGCGAGGATCCGAATGGACTTAACCTTTATCTCTCCCAGCCAATTGAAGGAAAGTAGTCTTTCCTCGCCATGTATTATTATTTTCAAATATCCTGCCGCGGGCGGAACTCATATGAACGTCATTTTTGACCGGCAGGGTGATACGGTGATGTGTATGGAGCCATTCTATCCACTGGTTGCTTCATCTTTGGGTGTCAGAACTGGAATCTATACTCGTCGCCCGCTCAGTTTTTTTGCTCAAACTCCTGAAATCGGGCTCGGTTACAGACCACTCAGAGACCATGCTCATGGAACAGAGGAATCACCGTCTTAAACTAATGAAAAAAAGAGCAGTCGGTAAAATGAACTGCTCTTTTTAATAAACCCTCAAAGATAATTTCAACTTTTGGTGCGTTCTTTCCACGACTGTGGGTTAATTCCATCGTCCAATCTAATCATCGAAACCGCTCCCGGAGCCGGGCAAACTAAAACACACAAATTACAACCGACACATTCATGCTCGTCCACCACCGGAAATTTATTTTCATCGAAACTAAAGCATTGATGTGCGCCATCTTCGCAGGCGACGTAACAAAGATTACACTTGACACAATTTTCATTATTAACGCGGGCAACAACCTTGTAATTCAGATCAAGATTCCCCCAATCCGTCACTCGTTCAACGGATTTGCCAATGATGTCGTTGACCGACGCAAAACCTTTTTCATCTAAATAATTATTCAAACCGTCAATCATATCTTCGACGATTCGATAACCGTAGTGCATAACCGCCGTGCAAACTTGAACATTTCCCGCGCCGAGAAGTAAAAATTCCACCGCGTCGCGCCAAGTGTTGATGCCGCCGATGCCCGAAATTGGAATGTTAAATTCCGCATCTCGCGCCAATTCCGAAACCATATTGAGCGCAATCGGTTTCACCGCAGTTCCGCAATAACCGCCGTGCGCCGCCATTCCGTTGACGTTCGGATACGGAATCATCGTGTCAATATCAACGCCAATCACGGAATTAATTGTATTTATCAACGAAACCGCGTCTGCGCCGCCTTTTTGCGCCGCACGTCCCGGCGGAACGATGTGCGTTACATTCGGC
>JANOEF010000028.1:0-2679 GCA_031413075.1 Acidobacteriota bacterium
TCACGCGAAGCGAAACGTGCTTGCTGCTCATCCTTTGAGATCGAGAACCAAAATTTGATGAGCGTCACGCCGTCCTCATACAACATATGTTCAAACTCCGTCACCTGCTGCATAAATCGCTGGTATTGCTCATCTGTGCAAAAGCCCATGACGGGTTCGACCACGGCCCGGTTATACCAACTTCGGTCAAAGAAAACAATCTCGCCGCGATTCGGTAACTGGCGCACATACCGCTGAAAATACCATTGCCCGACTTCTTCATCGGTTGGTTTCGGGAGAGCCACGACCCGCATTGCGCGGGGATTGAGATGTTCGATAAAACGCCGAATGGTTCCGCCCTTGCCGGCTGCATCACGACCTTCAAAGATGATGGCGACCCGTTGTTGGGTTTCCTGCACCCAGCGTTGGAGTTTTACTAATTCAATCTGAAGCAGTTCAAGCTGATCTTCGTATTGCAAATTTCGCTCAGCATTTCGAACACGAATTCCCTTTGAATTTAACAGTCTGAGGAGGGGTCGGATAGACCTCACATTCTTGAATTCTGAGACGGTCAAAACATCTTCTAATTCCTTGAATGTAACTTTTGCGTCTTTGGGAATCGTGACATCCTTTTCGGTAAAGATTTCGCTTAACGTTTCAACCGGTCGTTTCACTTCGACATTTGGCACTTTTGGCGTCTCTTCGACAACTATTGCCGGGGCTGTTTCTTGCCCGTTATTTAATTTTCCAACATCTGTTTTTTCTGTTTTTGTCACTATTGCCACAATTTTCACTCCTCTTTTTCAATCTTAACTATCACAGTAATAAGAAGGAACTGATTTAACCCGACTGACTCAAGCTGTTCCAGTCAGTTATTGATCCTTGGATTTATTTTTTTTATCCACTCGGTTGCAATATTAACTCTATTCTTTAAGTCATTTCAAGCAAATATTACATAGATTGATTACTTTGGTGAGGGCAGGTAAGCAAAAATAATAAATCGGTCAGTTTTAAGATGGTTGGAATGGTCTTAAATCCCGAACAAATTTGCTTATCAACTTCCCTCGCTTGATTTTCACCTCCCAAATATGCCAAATTCAAATAAGCAGATTTCATTAAAATTTTTGAGGAGTAAGAGCTAAATGCCGAATATTACAGCAGAAACAGCTACGGGAACGGTGACGATTGACGCCGCCGCCGGGCGCAAACTGGTTCTCGAATTAGAAGATAACGGGGTAGATATTCTTCACCGGTGCGGTGGAAATGCCCGATGCACGACTTGTGCGGTTGAAATGATTGATGGTGACGCCGGCCAATTGGGCGAAGCCGAAGTCGCAGTTTTGACAGCCAAAGGATTGGCTGGCGGAAATATTCGCCTTTCCTGCCAGATTCGTTGCGAAAACGATTTGTCTTTCAAGGTTTTAAGACAAGCCAGTACCGCCGGAATCGAAGCCGGAACCAGACCGGAAGAGTAAAAAGTCAGAACCGTCCGCGGGCGGGTAAATTTTTGAGGAGAAAAGAAGATGTTAGAAAATTTGAAAAATTATTTAGTAAATTCAACCGAGTTTGAAATCGCCGAAGCACATTGCGACGGACCTTGCGGAGTTTATGATCCGGCTTCGATTCGGATTGCCGCTGAAGCCGTTGTTTCGATGACCAAAAAGATTCTTGATCTGAAAGCCCCGGACGGCGGCGATGCTAAGGCAACAGCTAACTATTACAATACTTTAGCGCGTTATATTTCAATCAAAGAAGAACAGGCAACGTTGGCCAAACGAGAAATGCTGGTACTCTGGACAGATTATTTTAAACCAGTCCACCTCGAACAATTTCCAAATTTGCATGACACATTTTGGAAAGCCACGAAACTTTGTTCAGCTTGTAAATACGAATTAAGTCTTGAACATTGCGAAGAATTGATGGCCGCTTGCCGTGAAATTCACGATATTTTCTGGGCCAGCAAAAATCGTGAAGTCGCGTATTATACCGCCTCTTAACCAATGCACAATTAACCATGGACAATGGACAATGAAGAAAACCCCAAAACCAAAGTGACTGAACTATTGGCACACTTTTCTTTATTTTCAATCTGTCGCCAAACTTTTGCGAGTTTTTGATCCGGGAGTCAGGAGTCGTTTTTTTCTCTTGATTCTCGGTTCTTTTTTTGCTTGACGTTGAACTCAAAATGCGAGAAGCCTCCTGGTTTGACATCTTTTTACTGAAAATCGGGCTTCGCCAGCGGGTTCGGGTAGCCGGCGATTCGATGTTGCCGATTTTGAAAAATGGCGATGAAGTTTTAGTTAAACCAGGTAAATCCTATCAACCCGGCGAGATCGTTGTGACTCGGCATCCTTACAAAAATATCAAAATAATCAAACGAATCACAGAGTTTTCCACAGGTGGAAAACTTTTTCTGAGAGGCGACAATCCTGCCGAAGGTTCAGATAGTCGAACTTTTGGAGGAGTTGAAGAAAAAGATATTCTGGGCAGAGTTGTTTGTCTCATTAAGACACAATGAGCTCTTTTGATTTAACCTGCCAAAGGTCATTTTTGAAATTGGCTTTTCCCAACTAAAATTGTAATTAAAGCAGTTTGTGCCGGTGATTAAGCACCAATGCACAATTAACCATGGACAATGGACAATGAAGAAAACCCAAAAACCCAAGTTAATCACCTATTTGCAAACTTTTCTTGATTTTC
>JANOEF010000029.1:0-16883 GCA_031413075.1 Acidobacteriota bacterium
CCGGCCTTTTCGATGCTCCCGCCGGATTTTCCGGCTTATAATGCAGAATTCAAAACTATTCAAGAATTTAATCTGGAAAAGGCCCGGGCTTTTTTAGCTGAAGCCGGATTTCCGAATGGCACGGACTCCAGCGGAAACAAACTCGTTTTGCCTTTAGTTTCGAGCGGGCGCGATGTAGTTTTGGAATATGTCAAAGACCAATGGGAACGCAATTTGAATATCACGGTCAACCTCCAAATATTGGAAGGGGCTGTCTGGGGAGCAAAACGTTCGCGCCACGAAATGCCGCTTTATCGCGGTCAATATGAGTATGATTATCTCGATCCGGCAAATATGCTGACGCGGCTCTGGCGAAGTTCGAGTGAAAACGGTTCACCGCGCCACGCCTGGCGAAATCTTCAATTTGATGATTTAGTGACGTTTGCCGCTCGCGAAATTGACGAGTCGCGAAGATTAGATTTATACCGCCAAGCCGAAAAAATTTTGGTGGCAGACGTCGGTGGACTTTTTTTGACGCATCAAGTTACACATCAGGTTTGGTATCCCTACCTGACCGGATTTGCGCCCGACAAAAACGGCAATGTCGTCTTTCGCTATCTCGATATTTCGCGCTTTCAGATGTATATCCGCAATGATGTTGACAATTGGAGGGAGTCTGAAATCTGAAAATTGAACCCGTTAGATAATAAGTTGAAGATCAAACATTTTCTTAACCTGATTACTTATTGCCAATCACTTTTTACCTATAATTATGATTTTGCTCCACGTCGAAAATTTGCAAACCCAATTTAAGCTTGGAAAAGAAACGATCCGAGCGGTTAACGGCGTTTCGTTTTCGATTGCTGAAGGCGAAATTTTAGGGATTGTCGGCGAATCGGGGTGCGGAAAAACCGTCACTTCGCTTTCGATCATGCAGCTCATCGAAGCACCCGGCCACATTATGGGCGGCGAGGTTATTTTCCACGATGACGGCAAACAAATAGATCTCCTGAAACTATCTGACAAGGAACTCGAAAGCATTTTGGGAAGCCGGATCGCCATGATTTTTCAAGATCCGAAAACCTCGCTCAATCCGGTTTTGACCATCGGTTTTCAAATCGCCGAAATTTTTCGCGTTCATCGGAAATTATCTAAGCCGGATGCCAGAGTAAAAGCCATTGAATTACTCACAAAAGTCGGAATCTCCGGGTTTCGTTTTGACGATTATCCGCATGAATTTTCCGGCGGAATGCGCCAACGGGTGATGATTGCCATGGCCATTGCCTGCGAACCCAGGTTGCTGATTGCCGATGAACCGACAACCGCACTCGATGTGACAATTCAGGCTCAAATTTTAAATCTGATTCTTAAATTCAAAAATGAACTGGGAATGTCTGTTATCATTATCACGCACGATTTGGGTGTCATCGCACAATTAGCGGACCAGGTGGCAGTGATGTATGCCGGGAAAATTGTTGAAATGGCTGGCGTCCGGGACATTTTTGAGCGTCCGCAACATCCATATACTCAGGCACTTGTCGCTTCTATCCCGAGAATTGGTTTTGAGGGAAAAAGATTAACGACCATTGAAGGTGTTCCGCCGCGGCTGCATGAACCAATCAGCGGCTGTTCGTTTTCCCCGCGGTGCCGAGTGAGGATAGAAAATTGTGCCAGGGAAACACCGGACTTGAAGGAGATATTTCCGCAGCAATCGGCTGCTTGTTTTGTCGCTCAGAGTGAAACCTTCAGCCTTTCTCGCTCCTGAAGTTGCAACTCGATACTTTTAGTTTTGATGTCCCAAGCAATTTTGCAAATAAACCAATTGACCAAAATCTTTACTGCCCGGCGCGGTTTTTTTGGCACGAAAAAAATCGAAAATGTGGCGGTCAATGAGGTCAGTTTTGAGATTCAAAAGGGCGAGACGCTCGGACTTGTCGGCGAATCCGGGTGCGGAAAATCAACGCTCGGTTTAACTATATTGCGGCTTTATGAGGCAGATCACGGAAGCATTTTATTTGACTCAAAGGATATTACGACCGCCGACGCGCAAAGTTTGAAACTGATTCGCAAAGAAATGCAGATGATTTTCCAGGACCCGTTTGCCGCCCTCGATCCACGGCTCACAATTGAGCAGATTCTGTCCGAACCGCTTGAAATTCATCAGATTGGAACAAAAACAGAACGAACTAAAATTGCAGCTGAACTACTCGAAAAAGTCGGTTTAGCCAGTGAAGATCTGACTCGATTCCCATCTCAATTTTCCGGCGGACAACAACAACGGATCGTCATTGCCCGGGCGCTCGCCCTCAAGCCGAGATTGATAATTTGCGATGAACCCGTTTCGTCCTTAGACGTTTCGGTGCAGGCTCAGATCTTAAATTTACTCCGCGATTTACAGGACGAATTCGGTTTGTCATATCTGTTTATCTCGCATAATCTCGCCGTCACCGCGTTTATGAGCCACCGCATCGGCGTCATGTATCTCGGCAAACTGGTTGAAATCGGAACAAGCAGCCAAATCACGGCCGCGCCGCGCCATCCATACACCAAAGAATTGCTGGCCGCGATGCCGGAACCTGATCCTTCGAAACGTGAAATCAATACACAGTTCAAAGGCGAGCCGGATGAAATTACCGAACGTCCGAAAGGTTGCGTCTTTTATAAACATTGTCAGGTTGCCCGGGAAAAATGCGAAACCGATCAACCGAAACTGAGAGTAATGGACAAAAACAGTCAAGTTGCTTGTCATTTTGCAGATTAAGAAATTACTAAGCAGTAATGCAAAATTAAAAATTAAAAATGCAAAATTAAAAATTACTGAAAACCACATGTCATCAATTATTTGCGAGGTTTTCTTAATTTTCAAAAGGTCGAAAAACTTTTGCTGACCTGCTTACATTGAAACATTGTGAACATAGAAAATCAGGAAAATGGATAAATTAATGTTTGAAAAATCTTTACCTAAAATTATGGCAATCAGACACAAGAAATATGTTATCTTTCTTTCAATCCGGTCTAAATTTATTTAGGAAAGTCCAATCGTCATGCTTAGATACATTTTAACCAGAATAGTTGGGCTTTGCGGTGTGCTAATCATTGTTTCGGTGATGACGTTTGCCTTGATGCACACCGTTCCGGGGGGGCCGTTCGATGCGCGCGCGCTGGAAAAACAGCAGTTGATTCCCGAAGCAATTAAACAACAACTAAATGAAAAATACGGTTTAACCGAACCGGTCTGGAAACAATATTTGCTTTTCGTCAAAAACGCCGTCTTGCTTGATTTCGGTTATTCGATGACGTATCCAAGCCGCACTGTGACCAGTATTTTTCGCCAACAATGGAGCTATTCGCTTGAATTAGGACTTTTGACGCTGATTTTTTCCGGGGTTGTCGGTATCGGTCTGGGAATTTTGGCGGCCGTCAAGCCAAATTCGATATTCGATTATTTCGGCACCGGCGTTTCGATTCTGTGTCTGGTTGTGCCGAGCTTTGTGTTCGCCATTCTTTTACAAGTAATATTTTCGGTCTGGCTCGGTTGGCTCCCGACCGGCGGTTGGCGCACCCCCTGGCATTGGATCATGCCGACATTGGCCAACTCGCTCGCGCCAATTCTCGTTTTACAACGACATACGCGGGCAAGTATGCAGGATGCAATAAAGGCCAATTATGTCCGTACGGCTCGTGCCAAAGGATTGAGTAAAATGCGGATATTGTTCGTGCATGTTTTCAAAAATGCGCTGATCCCAATTTTAACCGTCGGCGGACCGCTCGCGGCCGGGTTAATTGTCGGTTCGTTCTTTGTCGAAAGTATTTTTCGTATTCCGGGCATCGGATTTTATTTTGTGACGGCTATCGGCACCCGCGATTATCCGATGATCATGGCTACGACGATGATTTGGACTTTGATTATCAGTATCGCTTATTTACTAACTGATTTGCTCTACGCACTGGTTGATCCGCGAGTGAGTTTGGTGAAGGAAGAGTAAAAAATGTTTGCCCGCGAAAAGGGCAAAAAACAAATGGCAACAAACACAGCAACAATCGAAAATATTAAGGCAGTGCCGAAAACACATCCCCTGTGGCGTTTCTGGCATCGTTTTGCCAAAAATAAATTTGCGGTGATCGCCCTCGGGTTTATTATTCTTCAAATAATTATTGCCATTTTCGCCCCACAACTTGCTCCGTTTAATCCCTATCAGGGCGATTTTCTCGCCACCTGGGAAACGCCAAGCGCTATTCATTGGCTCGGCACTGACGATCTCGGTCGAGATGTCCTGTCACGCCTGATCTATGGTGCGCGAATTTCCATCAGCATCGGGATACTAAGTCAAATCGCGGTGGCGATGGTCGGCATCCCGATCGGGGCGCTTTCCGGTTTAAGAGGTGGTTGGATTGACTATCTGGTGATGCGGGTGATTGACGTTTTATCGTCTTTGCCGACTATCCTTTTTTATATTCTCCTTATGGTTGCCCTCGGCGCGGGATTTTGGAATATGATTCTGGCGATGACGCTGACGGGTTGGATCGGGATTGCAAGATTGGTTCGGGGACAGGTTTTATCGCTCAAGAAAACGGATTTTATTCGCGCTTCACGCTCCATGGGCGCAGGCTATTTTTACATCCTCAAAAAACATATTTGGCGAAACGTTATTTCGCAGGTCATTGTCGCCATGGCAATCGGCATCCCGAATGCCATGTTTGCCGAAGCGGGTTTGAGTTTTCTCGGCCTGGGAATTCCCGCGCCAAACGCCTCCTGGGGTCAAATGATCGGAATGTATGATTCATACATTCGCACCGCCTGGCATCTGACGCTTTTTCCGGCAATCATTTTAGCCGCAACTATGCTGGCCTGGTTTTTAGTGGCGGACGCGATTCGTGATGCTTTTGAGGTGGAGAGGATTGATAGTTAGTTTTTCAAAAACTGAAATCCTTCTTTTAATCCCTGAAATGTAAGTGTTAAAATGCAGACGAATAATTTTTACTTTTCGATTTTAATTAATGAAAAACCTGTTGCATGGCGGATTTTAGGCTTATTTCTTGACAGCCCTCCCCCGGGATTCGTCGGACTTTAAGCCTGCGGCACACGGTGAAGAGGTTGAAAAAGCCGTAATTCTTTACTACAACCAAAGTTATCCCAATCTTTTTAGGAGAAATTATGTTTCAAACCGGCACCTGTAGAAACCTTTTATTTTGTTTACTTATTTCGTTCTTTTCGGGTTTTGTTTTCGCCCAGACGACTGAGACTTCCCGTTTAAGTATTGATCGGATTTTCGCTTCCAATGAATTCAATGCCCAAGGCGTGGGCGGATTTCGCTGGCTTAAATCGGGCAATGCTTATACAAAGATTGAACCTTCCGCGGCCGTTAAAGGCGGAACCGATCTGGTCAGCTATGAAATCGAAACTAATCAGCGCGCAATTTTGCTGTCTGCCGAAAAATTAGTTCCGGCCGGAACCACGATCCCGCTTCGGATCAGCGGTTATGAATGGTCGGCGGATAATCGCCAAATCCTGATTTTTACTAACACCAAACGAGTTTGGCGGCAGAATACGCTGGGCGATTATTGGGTGCTGGATCTGACCAGCGGCAAACTGCAAAAGATTGGCGGTGACGCGAAACCTTCAACTTTGATGTTTGCCAAATTTTCGCCAGATGGAAAACGGGTCGGTTATGTGCGCGAAAATAACATTTTCCTCGAAAACATTGCTGACGGCAAAATAACGCAATTAACTTCGGACGGCTCAAAAACCATCATTAACGGAACTTCAGATTGGGTCAACGAAGAAGAACTCGGATTGCGAGATTGTTGGCGGTGGAGCCCGGATAGTAAATCAGTCGCCTATTGGCAATTTGATGCCGCCGGAATCAGAGATTTCATTTTGGTCAATAATACCGATGAACTTTACCCGAAATTAACTTATCTTCCCTATCCCAAAGCCGGAACCACCAATGCCGCCGTTCGGGTCGGAGTCGTCGCAGCCGGCGGCGGACCGACGAAATGGATGAAAACCCCCGGCGATCTTCGGCAGAACTATATTGCGATGATGGATTGGTCGGACAATTCGAGCAAAATCATTCTTCAGCACCTGAACCGTCTGCAAAATACTAATCAGTTAATTTTTGCCGATGTCAAAACGGGAAATGTCAGCACCATTTTAACCGAAAAGGATGAAACCTGGGTTGAAGTCAATATGACCAGGCTGACCTGGCTCGAAGGCGGTAAAAGTTTCCTCTGGGAAAGCGAGCGTGACGGCTGGCAACATATTTATAAAGTTTCACGCGACGGGACAAACGTCAAACTAATTACGGTCGGCAATTTTGATGTGGTCAATATTCAAGCAGTGGACGAAGCAAAAGGTTGGCTTTATTACATTGCGTCGCCCGAAAATGCTACGCAGCGGTATCTGTATCGCACCAAATTAGACGGAAGCGGAAAGATCGAAAAAATAACTCCCGACTCTCAAAAAGGCTGGAATTCATACAATATTTCGCCAAATAGCCGCTGGGCATTTCATACCTATTCAGCTTTCGGCAAAGTTCCCCAGTATGAAGTAGTTGACGTGGCCAACCAAACGGTGGTTCGTAAAATGGTTGATAACGCCGAAACTCAAGCGAAAGTTGACAAATTAAGCAAAGGTGGGCAGGAATTTTTCAAAGTGGACATCGGAGAAGGGGTGACGCTTGACGGTTGGCTGATCAAACCGCCCAATTTTGACCCGACCAAGAAATATCCTATATTGTATTTTGTCTATGGCGAGCCGGCCGGACAAACGGTCATGGATTCCTGGGGCGGAAACGGTTATTTATGGAATCTGATGCTCGCCCAGCAAGGCTATCTGGTGGCGAGCATTGACAATCGGGGAACGCCGGCGCCGCGCGGACGGGCGTGGCGCAAAGTTGTCTATCGAAAGATCGGTGTTATTTCGTCGCAGGATCAGGCAAATGCGGTCAAGGCGATGATTGCCAAAATGCCCTTTATTGATGCCCAAAGAGTTGGAATTTGGGGGTGGAGCGGCGGCGGTTCTTCGACTTTGAACGCATTGTTCCGCTATCCCGAAATTTATAAAATGGGAATGTCAGTCGCGCCGGTTCCCGATATGCGGTTTTACGATACAATTTATCAGGAACGCTATATGGGATTGCCCGATGCCAACGCCGAAGATTACAAACAAGGCTCCCCCGTGACCTTTGCTAAAAACTTAAAAGGTGATTTGTTAGTGGTTCACGGGACCGGCGATGATAACGTTCATTATCAGGGGACGGAAACGATGATAAATGAACTGATCAAAGAGAATAAGCAATTCACGATGATGGCTTATCCAAATCGCACACACGGAATTTCTGAAGGCGAAAATACAACCCGGCATTTATATACAATGTTGACGAACTATTTGAATAAGCATTTACCTGTAAAGTAGGAAAGAGGGTTGCCCGCGAAATACGCCAAAAAGGAGCGAAAAAATGGGAAGAAATAACTACCACCAAAATTGTTTTCTTTCGTGTCATTTCGCGTATTTCGCAGGCATAAAATAATAAAAATGAATTTTGGTTTCGTGATAGATAATCGAAAATGTATCGGCTGCCATGCCTGCACGGTGGCTTGCAAATCAGAACACGAAGTCCCAGTCGGAGTTAATCGGACTTGGGTAAAATATATCGAGAAAGGCGAGTTTCCCGATACGCGGAGACTATTTTCGGTCATGCGCTGCAATCACTGCACCGACGCGCCATGTGTCGAAATATGCCCCGTCACCTCGCTGTATAAACGGGATGACGGCATCGTAGATTTTGACAGCCGACGATGTATCGGCTGCAAAGCCTGCACCCAGGCCTGTCCATACGATGCGATCTTTATGGATCCCGCCGACCACACTTCGGCAAAATGCAACTATTGCACCCATCGGGTTGATATTGGGCTCGAACCCGCGTGCGTTGTCGTCTGCCCCGAACACGCGATTATTTCAGGCGATATGGACAATCCGAACACGGAAATTTCCAAACTTTTAGCCCGCGAAACTGTTTCGGTCCGCAAAGAAGAAAAAGGCACGAACCCGAAACTTTTCTACATTGACGGCGACCGTTTTTCACTTAACCCAACCGCCACCACCCAAGAAACCGATTATATGTGGTCGAGCCAGGCAACCGGAGTCGGACATTTTGCCAAATATGCCGAACAAAGAATTGCCCAATCACCGGTCGCGGAAGAATTTAAGCAACAAAGTTTTGTCCAAATCGAACCGCGTAAAAAGGCGCGAAGAGTTTATGATGCCCCAAATAAAGGCATTTTGTGGGGTTGGGAAGTTTCGGCGTATGTTTTGACCAAAGCGATTGCGACAGGCGCTTTTATTTTGCCGATTGGCGGAGATTATTTGATCCCCGTTCCGCCGCAGGTGAAATGGTTTGGAGCTATTATCTCGTTTATTTTCCTTTGCATCACAGGCGTTCTGCTGATTATGGATTTAGGTCGCCCTGACAGATTTTTGAACGTCCTGTTCCGTCCGCAATGGAAATCCTGGCTGACGCGCGGAGCATATTTCATCACAGTTTACGGCGGGCTTTTGACGGCCTGGCTGGCGGCTTCGTATTTCGGTTATGAAAAGATTTTGACAGTTATTGAACCGCTCGGAATCATTTTTGCACTGCTCACAGCTGTTTATACGGCATTTTTGTTTGCTCAGGCCAAAGGTCGAGATTTTTGGCAATCGCCGATGCTGGGGTTGCATATGATTCTGCACGCATTGATGGCCGGGATGGCTGTCGTCTTAATGGCCTTTCAATCTCTGAAAGTGAGTTCTGGTTATGAATTCATTTTAAGCCGTTTAACTTTTGGTTTGATAATAATTCATTTGATAACTTTGGCAATCGAACTGACGACAACTCACTCGACGGAAGATGCACACACCACGGTCAAGATGATTATTTCGGGAGAATTCAGCCGAAAATTCTGGTTCGGAATGATTTTGGCAGGGAACGTTGCGCCGTTACTGGCATTATCCACGGGTCAGCCGATTAGTTTTGTGCTTGCTGGAATTTTGATATTGATTGGGCTCTGGTTCGCCGAAGATATTTGGGTCAAAGCACCGCAGAGGATTCCGTTGAGTTAAAAGAGATTTGCCCGCGAATAAACGCGAATAAACACGAAAAAAGGCAAAAACAAAATAAATGCTGACAAACAAAGATTACATGCAAAACTAAACACTTTTCTGGTTTCCTTTTGAGTAATTTCGCCGTTGTTACTGGGCAACAAAATGATATGTCTCAAATTGTTTACAAAGAAGAGAGTTACAAAATAATCGGTGCCTGTTTTGAAGTCTATAAACAAAAAGGTTATGGGTTTACTGAGCCGATTTATCAGGAGTGTTTACAAATTGAATTTGAGCTACAAAATATTCCGTTTATTGCTCAACCTAAAATTCAACTTGAATATAAAGGAAGAGTTTTAGAACAATTTTTCAAGCCCGATTTTATTTGTTTCGATAAAATAATTGTTGAAATAAAAGCGGTTGAGAGGCTTGTAAAAGAACATCAATCACAAACTCTTAATTATCTGAATGCAACCAAATTTGCACTCGCGTTACTGGTAAATTTTAGTAGCTATCCTAAAGTTGACTATAAAAGAATTGCGAACAATCAAAACAAAAGTTTGCAGGACGAACTTAATGGTTGGCTTTAATACAATAGTTTGAGAATAACCTTAAAAACAGACAAATCTATTGTTATTGAAAGCTATTCTGCGTAATTTTTATTAAGTTTTTTCGTTTTTCTTTCGCGTTCTTTCGCGTTTATTCGCGGGCAAAAAATCTTATGACTACAAAACACAAACCGTCATTTATCGAATCAATCGCCGAAAAGCTCGGTCTTATCGAAAATCTGCATCCTTCTTTCAACGAAGAAGAAATTCCCCGCATGAACGAACCGGGCGAACTATCGAATTATCCGCCCCCTGAACAGTGGGATGATTGGACAGAATACGAAGCAACCAGCGGACATAAACGCGAAAAGCGGAATTATATGATTGTTCCGACGACCTGTTTCAATTGTGAGGCCGGTTGCGGACTGCTCAGTTATATCGAGAAGGACTCTCTAAAAATTCGCAAGTTTGAGGGAAATCCGTATCATCCGGGCAGTCGCGGGCGGAATTGTGCGAAAGGTCCGGCGACGATTAATCAGATAAATGACGTTGAGCGAATCCTTTTCCCGATGAAGCGGACGGGCAAACGCGGCGAAGGAAAATGGGAACAGGTTTCGTGGGATGAAGCCTTGAACGACATCGCGGCAAAAATCCGTAAAGCATTGAAAGAAGACGCTCGGAACGAGGTTGTGTATCACGTTGGGCGTCCCGGACACGAGGGTTTTATTGATAGGATTTTGCAGTCGTGGGGAGTTGACGGGCATAATTCGCACACCAATATTTGTTCGGCCGGGGCGAGATTCGGCTACGCGATTTGGAGCGGTTACGACCGACCTTCGCCTGACCACGCCAACGCCCGGTTTATTTTGCTGATTTCATCACATCTCGAAGCCGGACATTATTTTAATCCGCACGCCCAACGCATCATCGAAGGCTTGATGAACGGTGCAAAAATGGCGGTCATGGATCCGCGTCTCTCGAACACGGCTTCGATGGCGGATTATTGGATGCCGACTCATCCGGGCAGTGAAGCGGCAGTTCTGCTGGCAATGGCGAAAATCATTTTGGACGAAGGACTTTACAACCGCGAATATATGGAAACGTGGGTAAATTGGCGTGATTCGCTTGAAGGATTTCGCAAAGCTAACACGACAAAAAGTTCCCCTCCTTACGAAGGAGGGGTGGCAGCCGCTTCGGCTGACGGGGTGGTTGTGCCGTCAGAGAATAAATCAAGCCGAGTAGATGAGAACGCGGAGAACCACCCCACGGCTGAAGCCGCACCCCTCCTTGGTAAGGAGGGGAGTTCTGACGAGTTCGACGATTTCATCGAGGAACTCAAAAAACTTTACGCTGAATACACGCCCGAATTTGCCGAACAGGAAAGCGGAGTTTCAGCGAAAATGATTGTTGAAGTCGCACACAAAGTCGGGGCGGCCGGCTCGCGTTTGGCTACTCATAACTGGCGGGCGGCGGGTGCCGGAAATCTCGGGGGTTGGGCGGTGGCTCGGTGTCTGCATTTTCTCAATGTTTTGACGGGAAGTGTCGGCACGGTTGGCGGAACTTCGCCGTCGGCCTGGGGCAAATTCAAGCCTGCCGCATTCAGCAAACCGCCTGCTCAGAAATTCTGGAACGAGCTTCATTTCCCCAACGAATATCCGCTGGCACATTACGAAATGTCAATGTTGTTGCCGCATTTCTTGAAAGAAGGACGTTCCAAGTTGCAGGTTTATTTCACGCGGGTTTTTAATCCCGTCTGGACATATCCCGACGGTTTTACCTGGATTGAATCGCTTTCGGATGAGTCAAAAGTCGGTCTGCACGTTGCTCTGACACCGACTTGGAACGAAACCGCATACTTTGCCGATTACGTTTTGCCGATGGGACATTCGGGCGAACGTCACGATTTGACGAGCTATGAAACTCATTCGGGAATGTGGGTTTCATTCCGCCAACCCGTTTTGCGAGAAGCACTTCGGCGAATGGGCAAACCCGTGAATTATACCTACGAAGCCAACGTCGGCGAGGTTTGGGAAGAGGACGAATTTTGGATCGAATTGTCGTGGCGGATTGATGAAGACGGTAGCTTAGGCATCCGCGAACATTTTATGTCGCCGTATCGTCCGGGCGAAAAAATCACGATTGACGAATACTATCAATTCATTTTTGAACACACCAAAGGCTTGCCCGAAAAGGCGGCGGAAGAAGGTTTGACCGCACTCGATTATATGCGAAAATACGGTGCCTTTGAGGTCGAACAAGCCGTCTATAATCAACATCTTAACGCGATTCCGGAAGCAGAATTGAAAGGTTCAAAAATTGACGAAGCAACCGGCGAAGTCCGCAAAAACAACAAGGTTATCGGCATTGTCGCAGACGGCAAACCCGTCGTCGGCTTCCCTACGCCTTCACGCCGACAGGAGTTTTTATCCCAAACGATGATTGATTGGAATTGGGCGGAATACGCCTATCCGACCTACCTTAAAAGCCACATTCACCCCGAAACTCTGGACGAGTCGAAAAACCAAGTCGTTCTCGTCCCGACATTTCGGCTGCCCGCACTGATTCACACCCGCTCCGGCAACGCCAAATGGCTCGCCGAAATTTCCAACCGCAATCCACTCTGGATCTCGACGGAAGACGGCAATCGTTGGGGCATCAAAACCGGCGACCTCGTCCGAATCAATACGGACATCGGCTATTTCATTAATAAGGCTTGGGTGACGGAAGGGATGAAGCCGGGCGTGGTGGCGTGTTCGCATCACATCGGACGCTGGCGGCGAAAGTCCGACCCTTCGGCGAACCGTTGGGCGACCAATCAGGTCAAGATTTTTGAGACGGAAAAAGGCAAGTGGAAAATGACGGTTGAAGACGGAATCCGCCCATACATTTCCGACGACCCCGACACCGCCCGCGTCTTTTGGTCAGACGGCGGCGTGCATCAAAACATCACCTTCCCCGTCCACCCCGACCCGATTTCGGGAATGCACTGCTGGCATCAGAGAGTCTCCATCGAAAAAGCCCACGCCGACGACAAATACGGCGACGTTTTCGTGGACACGGAAAAATCTTTTGCAATTTACAAAGAATGGCTGGCAATGACTCGCCCCGCGCCGGGACCGAATGGATTGAGAAGACCACTTTGGTTGGGAAGACCGCTAAGACCGAGTGATGAGATGTTTTATTTGGAGAATAAGGAATAGAATTTTATACCCTCAGGGTATCAGAAATTTTGTGTAAATCAAATAATCATTCTTTAGCTCCAGCATCTTTTAATTCTTTGATTAGATCTTTGCCAAGACGGTGCTTTGATGCCCAATGTTTTGTTGCCCAATACAAAGCTGTATTTCCACGGTTATCCTTGACATTAACATCTGCACCTTTTCTAATAAAGGCGGTGGCTAAGGAACTGAGCGTAGATTTAGACGTTCGTTCTAAATCTATAAGTAAAACTGTTTGCCCATCATTATTTTTCGCATTTATATCTGCTCCATTTTCTAACAAATCAAAAACTATAGAGGACTGTTCCGATATTACGGCTATAATTAAAGCCGTATAGCCATCTTTATTTTGTGCATTTACATCTGCCCCGCTTTCCAGCAAGAGCTTGACTATTTCGTGATTGCGGTATGATGCGTTTATTTCGTGATTGCGGTATGATGCGTTTTTTTGTATCTCCGGATATGATAGCTTTAATCAGTTCCATCCCTTTTTTTTCAGGGCTTAAAAATATATATCGAAAAAAATTTATCATTATATTTAAATAGATAGATAGAACCTTTTTGATTTAAGCATTTGTCCAGACAAGAGCATATTATCATACCTGAAAATTTATTCAATCAAATTATGAGCGTTTATTCGCGTGATTCGCGGGCTAAATTTTCTTTTCAGAGGCACTCGGAAGATTTGGGATTGAGGCAGAAACGCGACCGTCAGGGAGCGTGTCGTCAAGGTTGAAGACACGCTCCTGCACAGCCCTAGTTTCCGCCTTTTATGGCATAATGGTTGGGATAATTTGGTTGCCGTTTTTGCGGTAGATTAGAAAATCGCTGTCGGGAGTAAAAACGGTGCTGTTTTCGTAAATCTCGCTCATTCGGACCAGACAAGCGTCTGCCAAAGACATCGGCACATTTTGGTAACGCAAGGCTAAATCTTTGACGGCTTCAAATTCGTCCGATAGATTGAAATCAATTTTTACAGCACCAGTTTCGATAAAATCAAAAACGGCTTTGCTTGAACCTAACATTCTTTGCGTGAGAAAACAGGATTCGGCAACAACGGCGTCACAAGTGATTAAAGGAATCGGCATTTGGCTGATTTTTTCAACCGCCCATTTGTGAAATTGGTCACGGGCGAATAAAACGGCAACTAAACTTCCCGTATCAAGCAAAACAATTTCGCTCATCCACCAAATCCTTCCAAATGATTTTTGTTGGTTGAAAGATCGCATGGAGCTTCAACGTCAATTACGCCAAATAAATGACTTGCCACGTCTGCCACGGTTTTATTCGATTCTTCTTCGATCTCAACAATAATCTGAACGCGGGTATTCGGCTTGAGTTTAACAGGCTTTTCAGGTCGAAAAACGAAGCCGTCATAAATTGCTTCAAATGTTTGAGTCATAACTTTTTACCTCAATGCAAATTTTAGCACAATTTTCAAAATTCGCGTTTATTCGCGTGATTCGCCCCCTTGATTTTCGTTTCAGACGCTCTCGGAAGATTTGTGATTGAGGCTTTCAAAGTTTAATCTTTCGGCGGATGCCAACCTGCTGAAACCCATTCACGGCGGACGGCGACAATCCTTTCATCATTAAGTTTGAGGGCAACTACAGTTCCGCGTCCGATTGCTGTTTTACCGATAATTTCCGTGCCGTCTTCGCTCCATTCAAAATGTTCGTTCCAGATTTGAATTCGTGGATTAAAAATTGGGACAGTTGTTTCGGTGACAGAATCAAAGGCTTCGGTTTTGTCGGATTTGGCACTATTGCAATTTCCGCAAACTAACCAAAGATTTTCTTCTTCGTTTGTCCCGCCGCCTGAGATAGGAATGTAGTGGTCGAATTGAAAAACGATGGGAGAATACCTTTGTCGCAATAAACAATACCCGCAACGATGTCGGGCAGATTGTCGGACTTTTATTTTGATGTGGTCAGGAATGTTGGTTCGTTTCATTCAGAGGAAAGAGACTCAATTAAACCGCGTTCAACCGCAATTCGCATCGCTTTGGCTTTGGTCAGTAAGGCATCGTTATAAACTTCCATTAACTCGTCAAGATATTTTTTCTCAAGTGCTGTCAGTTCACCTTCGCCATTTTTTTCGAGCAATTCGCCAAGAGTTTCTTGTTGAGATTCAGGCAATTGAAGATTGGCTAAAGCAAGAATTTTGGGATCGGAAAATTTTTCAATTTCGACATCATCGGTAGCTTTTTCCAGCCAATCAGACAAAACTTCATCAATTCGCCGTTTTTTCTGGCTTGCCACAGTCTTTGCATAAAGCCAAACATTATCCGAAACTGTCAGCGTAATTTGTTGATTCATAGCAAAATTATTCTAGCACAATTGGAAATTAGTTCAATAAATTTTTATTGCCGTTCGCGTGATTCGCTAGGCTTGATTTACTTTTCATACGCTCTCAGAAAATTGATATTTCTGACTTATACGCTTTTCAATTAGCAACTATGCAATAGCTGAAAGCCACGCTGACATCAAATAGTCAAACGATGTTATCGAACTCATTGCTTTTTCCATACTTTTTAATTGAAAAGCGTATTAATTATGTCCAATCATTAAGGCGACTTTCAAATTCGATAAATTCAGTTTAATCCCACCACGCACGCAAGAGTTTATTTTCAATCGATAATTCGTCAGGATGATACGCCGAGACAAATTTCGCAAAAGCTAAACCGATTTCAGACGGATAATCGTCTTGAAAATAGATTCCTTCTAAACAGACATCTTGGTTTCCCTCAAAACGTAGGTCAAAAGTAAATCCTTCACACTTAAACGTAAATCCTTGTTTCTCCATCTGTTTGGCAAATCCCAAAAAAGATTCAACGGTTGGAGATGCGTTCATTGTTTGGGACAATCTCATAAAACCCAGAGCTAGAAGTTTTTCAATTCCCGAAGCATCCAGCCCTTCAAATCTCTGGCAAACACCGGGCGGGAATTTACGGCTTTCCCAATCAATGGCTTGACCAAAAATTATCTCGTCGCGTTTTTGAAAATCTCTTTGGCTTTTAACAATCATATCAATCATTTTCAGAGACCCTCGGAATATCCAAGTTTCCGCCTTTATCGCGTCCAATCATTAAGTAAAAGAAGTTAAATAAAATGCTCCACTTAATCCTTTTTCTGTCAAATTGGGACGCATTTTCAAGACATTGCGAATCCATTCGGCGTGAATTTCATTCGTCCAACGGGCTTGAAAAACATCCAACAGGGCGAGGTGCATTAAAAAATCCCGAAGCGATGCCGGAAATAAAACACGCATCGAGAATAACAATCGGCGGGTTCATTTAATATCCTAAATTGAGTTCCTGTGCTTGCTCGGCTAATTTTGCTAAAACTTTCAAGCGTTTATCGTCAATCCGTTGTTTGTAAGCAATCAAATCTTCAAATCTGACGCGGCGATGTTTGCCGACTTTGCGAAATGGTATTTCGCCTGTTTCCAGCAGTTTAACCAAAAACGGACGCGAAACTTTCAAAAAATCTGCGGCTTGTTGGCTGGAAAATTCAGTCGGCTCAGGCGTAACGACCACCGTTTTTCCTTTGGCAATGTAAGATAAAGTTTTAGCCAAAATTTTTGTTACAGCAGGCGAAAGTTCAACATCTTGGTCATTCACGACCAACTTGGCTTTTCCTTTCCGTGACAAAATCTTTTGTCCACTTAGGGCTAATGCAATTTCTCCGTTGGTCAAATTCATAAAAACTACCTCAAACAAATCATAGCATAAACGAAATAAACGAAACAAATGAAACAGCAAAATTCACGTTTATTCGCCTGATTCGCCGCCCTTGATTTTCTTTTCATGCGAATGGCATTCGTAACAGCGCTGCTGAAGCACGGGCAGCACTTTGGATTGGAAGAATGCCGCGCCATCCTCCGCCCGCGTGGTAGACAGGAGGAGTGCAGCCGCGACGAGGCTCTGGAAAGTTTGGTTCATGGAAAAAGCGGCAGCCACTCCCGCCGACCTGGAATGGGCTCGCACATGAAACGTTCGCAGGCGGGAGGAGCTTGCGATTTGAAGCACTCAATGAACGTCCCGTGCGTCCCGGC
>JANOEF010000030.1:0-3820 GCA_031413075.1 Acidobacteriota bacterium
GTTCAGGTGCCTTTCGTGGTTGACCATTTTATTAATAACGCGCAGACCAGCCGCATCAATTATCTGACCATTCAACTCAATAAAAGTGTGTCTGCTTCGATTTTCAATAAACCGAGCGATGTCAAAGATTTAAAGAAAGATTTGAAGTTGTGAAACAGAAAAGACGGGTTACAACTTCCCGTCCTTTCTGGCTAATTTTTGACCGATTTTTTTTAACGGCATCCATAGTTTTGCATCGAATATGTGCGACCGTTCAAACTAACCGAATTGTTGCTTTGAACTGAGACTTGATAACTGGTTTGCTCACCTGAGTTTGAATTCAAAACCAGATAACCATTCTGAACATTCCAGGTTCCCTTTTCAAAATCGGTTGAAGTGCCTCCCGAAAAAAAGAAGTTCGAATTTTTTGAATAACCTCCCGATGGGCAAAGGATAATTTCCGTTTGCGAACTTCCGCTTTCGGCATAAAGTCTTTTGGAAGCCAAAACCGAACTTGACGACGACTGTGCGCCGGAGCCGCTCTGTCCTGCCGATTGTGACGCCGCCGGAGCCGAATAGCTAAGACTTTTGACGATGTTGACCGAATAGTTCATGGCTTGATCAGCCAAACTTTCGCTCGGCGTAAAATTCATGACAACCACCCCGGTTTGGGCGGAAAACGGGATAAAGATGACATCGAGCAGAATATTTGAGCCGTTCATTTGTTTGGCAGCTCGAACATATTTCATGTCATTCGCCAGTTCATTCACTTCGCCAACCTGAACAAAGCCTTGACCCGAGAGTTTTGATTCGTTTTTGAAAAAATTAGCCAGACTATTCGAATGATGCGGTTTAACCACAATGTTGATGGTTCCGGCCGAGTTACTGAAGATTACTCCGGCGCATTTTCCTTCACTTTTTTCAGAATTCAAATCAGCCGGAGCCGTAAAACTATAACCGTGTTCGGTGTCTTCGATCGTTTCGCCGCTGTTGTCTGAACTAACCTGGGCTTGAACTGTCAAACCGACCAAAATAATTGCGAATAAATTAACTAATATATTTTTCATTTCTTATCTCCTATTTCTAAAAATTGCCCTTGTCAAAAATGGCTTTCATTGATAACTGGCAGTTTATGCAGAAATGTGTCGCTTAAAATAAAAAAATAGGAATCGCACAAATTTTCCTTATTCTGTCTATCAATAATCCTCACCGTGAACCAGTAGTTACAAGATGACAATTTTTAGTCAAAAGTTCCCATCCATCTCACGTTCGACAATATCTTCTAATTTTACTTTGGGTAATTGCGGCGTTTATTTTCTCCTTGTATTTTCATCTGAAAATACAAGGGGAAAATAATGAATTTAATGTTTTTCCTTGCTTTGAGTAATAGTTTTATTGTGTGTCACGGACAATGGCATTCCCATTGGTTAGGACTGCTCCCGTTCGGCGTAACTGCTACCGGTCCGATATTGCAACATCTAAATTTTGAAGAAGTATTATTGCATTGCGTGACACAAGTAGAAAAACTACCGAAACACACTTCTCCAAAGAAGTCTGAGGATTCCAAACAGGGTGCGCATCGAGGTACTTCTCCCCCGCCAATAAAACATCTCTGTGTTGAATTACAGCAATTATCCTGGTAAGCAAAAGGATTCATATTCGAAACGCAATTAATTCCGTTAAAAGGAACACATCCTGATTGAGCCTCGGCAGACGGAGGTGCCACCACTGACGAAATGAAAGGCAAGGCAAGCATTGATGTTAATCCGACTTTCTTAATGACCTCCCGACGGATCAATCCGCCAAAATCAATTTCAATCTCAAAATTTTTATCCAACAATTCATTCCGTTTTAAGTGGTCTAAAGCCAGCCAAATTAAATTTTCGGCAACCGGCATTTTTAGCTGATGAGTCATCAGGCGGCTGATCTCGGCAATCGAGTTTTTTCCATCACATAATTGCCAAACAAGTGCCGATGTCTCGTTCAAACAAAAGGCTTTATTAATTTCTAAATCATAGATAAGCAACTCTTTATCTGCTTCTTGGGTGATAATTTTATTTAGTCTTGCTTTCGGTAATTGCGTCATTTTTTCTCCTCAAAATTTGATTTTTTTTGTAATTGTCTGATGTGTTACATGGCCTTGCTCATCCAAAGCCCCTACCCTCCACCGCAGAGTTTTTTGGCTGAACCTGGCAAAAAACCAAGACGGCGCACGATACACATTTTGAGTCGAAGGCAAAAGGGCGGAAAAAATCGGCTCGGTTGAATTTTCCAAAATCTCCAGCCGATATGCCGTCACATTTGCCAATTCGCGCCAACCGAAAATAATCGGCTGATTGCCGGTCAAAGCGGTTGTCTCATTCGGTAACAGCAAAGCCGTATTTCCCCAAACCCGTTTATCGCTTCCGCCGACAAAAAACTTCAAAGTCGGCAGCGGAAAACCCGCCACCGCTCCGCTATGCACCGTGCCGTCACCAACTCCGATAGTTTGCAGATTTGAATCGGATTCTTTATCGTCCGTCGCTTCAATTCTGAGGAGCAACAGATATTGTCCTTCGGTCGTGAGCGAGATTTTTTCGGGATTTTCGAGTTTGAGCGTAAATTTGCCCGTTGGCGGGAGAAAATGGTCGAATCGTTCAATCTGGGTGTAGCGTTTTTGGTTGGTGCGGTCTTCAATCGGTAAAGTTCCTTCGGTCAGTAAATCGTTATCGGTTGGAATTTCTTCGCCGGGCTGGACGATTTCCCAACGACCTTTCAAACGTCCCGTTCCGTTGTATTTAATCTCCGCTTTGATTTCGGGCAGTTTTTCTCCGTTTTTGAGAAAGAGAATCGGCTCTTTGGAATCGGTAAAATATTGCACTTCGGTCAGGGCAAACGGCACCCGCGCTCCGCCGCCGGTCATTCGGCAAGTGACATTGACATACTGGTCAGGCTGACCGCTCAAGGAAACAAATCGGCGGACGTAGAAAAATCCGGCATTTGCCCCGCGCACGGCGGCTAGATAAGCACGACGGACAATCGAAGGCGGAATGGACATAATATCCGTAAAACCCAGATTTCCGCTCGCTTGCGAGAAATTGTGACGCGACGGGAGCGAACCGTAAATCGTATCGGGGCGGCATTGTAATCCAAGCGCAGGCAAAGTGGCGGGAATCAGTTCGCCGCACCAAATCGCCTCTGCCGGAAGATAACCCGCCGGAATTTGTCCAAAGGTTAGAAAAACCGTCGTGGCATTTTGCGAATTGACATTCACGCCGGTCGGATTAACCTTGATGGTTTGTCCGAAAGCATTGAAAGTAAGAAATAAAACCGATATTATAAACAAATATTTCATTGAATTTCTCCAAAAAGGAAATGGGACGCGGAAAAACACGGATTTAGCGGATTATCGCTGATATGATTTGAGAAAATGCGTAACTCTGCTTAATCAGCTTCAATCTGTGTCCTGTTTTTATTCTCAAACAACTTAAAAAAAGCTAAAATTTATCCCCATATTGAAACCCTGCTGTTTATTGAAATTGTTGAGCAAAAATACGCGGTCAAAACGACTGCCGTAACGATTGGCGTATCGGACAAAAATTTGGGCGTTCATCTTTTTAAATTTCTGTGACCCGAATTCAAAGCGATAGGCGAGTTGGGCATCATATTCAAAGTTCCGCGAGTCGAAAGTGTCGGCGCGGTCTCCGGCAACGGTGGTCGAAAAATTGGTGTTAAAGGTCAGATTTTTCAAAAACACATTCCGCCAAGTGATGTTTGTCCCCAGCCGAGGTCGACGAGGTGGTCGGCGGCTTGCATGACGGTCTGCTCGTGCTCGACGACGACGAGGGTGTTGCCCTTGTCG
>JANOEF010000031.1:0-3387 GCA_031413075.1 Acidobacteriota bacterium
GTTTTTTCCACAGGCACAATATTTTTTTCCACATTTTTACCGGAAAAATTAAGTCAATTTAGCGGTCAAAACCTCAAGTATTTTCTACTTGACATCAATAAAAACGGGTGTAAAATCCAAACATAGTCAAAAACACCTACGGGATTTTGACCGATCTAAGGAAGAGAAACGGAAGCGGTGACGCATCGTTTGAGAGTAACAAAAGACGGAAAAAAGTTACTATTTACGCCTTGAATCGAAGCCGAAAGGCTGGCTGAGAAAAAGTTGAAAGACTTTTTCAGGTGACCCGGATAAAAACGGGAAACACTTTTTGGCAAGGAACCACCAGAAAGGAGCAAAAGTCGCTCAGGCGCGCAAGCAAATGAGCCTCGTTGCCGGGAACGTAACCGGCGGTGGAGGAAAAGCCACCCCAACAAAAACCTATTGGCATCATGTTCCCCAGTGGAACAAAACAAAATGTGCAAACAATTTGGATGCTGACCGGAGAAATGCTCGCCGCGAGCGTCTTCGGAATACAAATCAGGCAATGAGTAAAGTGTACATTTGAAAATTGCCAACCTTAAATCGAAAATACTTCGGTATCGGAGAAATAGGGTAACAAAATTAGGTGTTATTTTGAGCAATCAGAGTAACACCTGATTTTTTTTGCTCTGAAGTCTTGAACCAAAATATTTTATCTGGAAATAAGTTCTCACTTGACATCCGAATTATTTTTCTGTTAACGTTCACATACTTTTTCGAATAACGTGAAAACAGGCTTAAAAAAATCTACGACTTTGAGTGATGTCGCCAAAACTGCCGGGGTGACCTCAATGACCGTTTCGCGAGTAGTTAACCAAAATGGGTATGTGAGCGACGAAACTCGCGAAAAAGTTCTCCGGGTGGTTAAAGAATTAAACTACCGGCGTAATGGATTGGCGCGTGGGTTAAAGCTGCAAAGAACCGACACGATTGGTTTGATCCTGGGCGATATTGCCAATCCATTTGCGGCGGAACTTGCCCGTTCTATTCGCGACATTACGACACAACGCGGCTATAACCTGTTTATTTGCATCAGCGAGCATAGTGCAAAAGAAGATGTAGCGGCTTTTGACGCGCTGACCGACCATCAGGTTGACGGCATTATTGTGGCGACCCGTTCGAACCGAATCGGTGATAAACATCTTCACGAAATGATTGAGCGCGGAGTTTCGGTGGTCTGTATCGGGCGCGATTTTTACAATGAAAATGCTGATTCGGTGACCGCCGATGCGCTTCATGGCGGTTTTCAAGCAACCCAACATTTGATTGATTTAGGACATAAAAAAATCGCATTTATCGGGGCAACTTTGGAAAGCGGAAAAAATTTGAAGCGATTTCAAGGATATTTGAAAGCCTTGAAAGCGAGCAATTTACCGGTTGAAGAAAGATTTATCACCGGCAATTCGGAAACGAGCGATGAGGCGCCCGGATATTCGACAGAAAAACTCGGATATGAAGCAATGAAAAGACTTTTAGTTCTGCCGCAGCGCCCGACAGCCGTTTTTACCCGAAACGATTTTACGGCCATCGGCGCGATTAATGCGATTAAAGAAAGCGGTTTGAGGATTCCAAACGACATTTCAATAGTTGGGTTTGACGATATTCCGACTGCCATTCATACTTCGCCGGCTCTGACGACTGTCCGGCAACCAACCCGCCGCGAAGGCTTTCTGGCGGCCGAGTTCCTCTTACGTCGAATTGAAACAAAAGACCCGATTGAACGAGAAGAAAAAATTCTGGAATGTGAACTGATTGTGCGTCAATCAACCGGCGCTCCCGCTTGATTCTTATATGTTTGACCAGGCTTTGATTTTCTGAAAATCATAAGTTAGCGATAACATTTTAAACATCCAGAAAGCCGGGAAAAGACGAAAGGATGATGATGTAGCCAAATAAACGTGAGACTTGCCCAAAACTGAGCTTATCGAAAAAATTATTTAATATGAACGAAACAAGAGGCTTTAGATTTAACGGTGTGCGGTGGGTGATTATCGGAATGGTATTTTTTGCCACGCTGATTAATTATATTGACCGCCTGACACTTTCCGTCTTGGCACCGCTGATCATGGCGGACTTAAACCTTACCAATACCGAATATGGCGGTATCGCCACCTGGTTTTTGCTGGCTTATACGATTAGCCAGAGCCTGTCAGGAAAACTTTATGACCGCATCGGCATTAAAAAAGGGTTTACGGTTTCGATTGTGGTCTGGTCGGTAGCGGCCATGTTACATGCTTTTGCGACCGGAATCAGGAGTTTGAGTTTCTTTCGATTCATTCTCGGACTTGGCGAAGCCGGAAACTGGCCCGGTGCCGCAAAAACCGTGGCTGAATGGTTTCCAGCCCGGCAAAGAGCTCTTGGGATGGCAATTTTTAACAGTGGCGCAGCCATCGGTTCAATTATTGCGCCGCCAATTATTGTTGGAATTACCGCCTATTTCGGGCATTGGTATGAAACTTTTATCATCACCGGCGCATTAGGGTTTATTTGGTTGATTTTCTGGTGGCTGATCTATGATTCGCCGGAAAATCATAAATGGTTAACGAAACAGGAATATGACTTGATTCGGGCGGATGATGAAGAACAAAACGAAGATTCCGCCGTCGAAGCTCAACCGCTTGGGTGGTTTCAGTTGCTCACATATCGGCAAACTTGGGGAATCGTGCTGGCGCGCTTTTTGGTTGACCCCGTGTGGTGGCTCTACATTACCTGGCTGCCGTTATTTCTTAACCAAGTTCACGGGTTCGACCTTAAAAAAATTGCACTTTTCGCCTGGGTTCCGTATGTCGCGGCAGATGCCGGGAGTTTGTTCGGCGGTTGGTTATCGGGCTTTTTGATTGGTCGCGGTTGGTCGGTAAATAATGCACGAAAATCAGTTATCGGATTTGCGGCATGTTTGATGCCGGCCGGTATCTTAGCCGCTTACACAACTGATGCGATGCAGGCATTGGCCTTAATCGGTGTGGTTTTATTCGGTTTCCAGGTTTGGATCAATAATGTCCAAACGCTGCCGTCTGACTTTTTCCCGAAATCTGCGGTTGGTTCAGTCGCAGGATTGGGCGGAACCGGTGCCGGAATCGGTTCGATGATTTTTATTTTTTCAACCGGCTGGGTGGTCGATAATTTTTCATACACACCGGTATTGGTTACAGCTGGGTTGCTGGCACCGATTGGAACAATTGTTTTGTTCGCACTGTCTGGTAAAATCAGAAAAGTTTCGATGGAAAGCTGAGATAGAGAAAGAATCTAGTGCTAAAACGCAAAAAATTGTAACTGATTAGGCGATTGGAAGTTTGCACTTGAAAACTCCCCTCCTCAGACGAGGAGGGGAAAGCCCGTGAGGGCTGGGGTGGTTGATTCAACTTC
>JANOEF010000032.1:0-11388 GCA_031413075.1 Acidobacteriota bacterium
CTTTCCCATCGGAGTCTGAGCCTGAAGAGCAATGAGGTTGAGTAATTTGTTGTATTCTAATGTGTTTAGCGAATTCATTTTTTTGATCACGGAATTAAAAAAAAGTTTTTACGAGTTCTATGTTTTTTATTTACTCGGTAAAAATTCGATAATTATCCTAAAAATCTCTCCCTTATTTCGGGGGTTGGGATCATACAAACATCTTTTTTTCCAAATAAGCGATAACGGTTTTTGGCAATCAGCTTGTAAAAAAAATCTCTCACCGGGCGCGGAACGATGATAAAACAATAGGCCCACGACCAAATTCCGTCTAAATGTCTGATAAATTTGAGCGTGGCCGTCGAATGCGTGTAAGCCTCCTCGGCTTCGACCAAAATAATTGAATCTACATCATTTAAGCTGAATTTCTCAACCATTTGTTTTCCAATTTCTGACTGCAATGGCGCGAATTTGAAATATCCTTTCCGATCATGTTCAATTATAAAGTTCACCGAACTGTTGCAAAAATTGCAAACGCCGTCAAATAAAATTATCGGATTCATCATAAATAAATTCTACCGCAATTTTCGGATAGATTTTAGTTGTAAAGCGAAATAAAATTGCTTTTATGATGAATAACGAAATTTTTTGGCAAGCGATGACAAATAATGATGCGAGATTTGACGGTGTATTTTATATCGGAGTCAGAACCACCGGAATTTATTGCAAACCGACCTGCCGGGCAAGATTGCCCAAACGCGAAAATATAGAATTTGTGAAAACCTGGCAAGAGGCGGAAACAAAAGGTTTTCGGGCCTGTTTACGATGCCGGCCAAAACTGGAAAAAATGGTTAATCCTCAGGTTGAAACCGTTTTGCAGGCTTGTGAATTACTTGAAACAAAAGAAAACCTTTCGCTTGAACTTTTAAGTGAAGCGTTACAAATGAGTCCATCTTATCTGCAGCGAACATTCAAAGAAATTATCGGAGTTTCGCCCAAAAAATATGCCGAAAGTCTTCGGCTGAATAGATTCAAGCGTGAATTGAAACGCGGCAGTGACGTGGTAACGGCAATGTATGAAAGCGGTTACGGTTCGAGTAGCCGGCTTTATGAAAAAATTGGGGACAAACTGGGGATGACCCCCAAAATTTATCAAAAAGGCGGAAAAGACATGAAAATTAATTATTCGATTACAGATTGTGAGCTGGGAAAAATGTTAGTGGCCCGAACGGAAAAAGGGGTGTGTGCCTTAACTTTCGGGGACGGTGAACAGGTTTTGACCGATAAACTTGACGAAGAATATCCGAATGCCGAAATCAGTAAAAACGAATCTGATCTAAAAGAATACGTTGAAGCAATTTTGCAAAATCTGGCAGGAAAAAATAAACGGATGGGGTTGCCGATAGATGTCCGGGCGACCGCCTTTCAGATGCAGGTGTGGGATGCTTTGCGAAAAATTCCATATGGCGAAACGGTTTCGTATAAACAAGTTGCCGAAAGTCTGGGCAATCCTCAAGCTGTTCGCGCCGTGGCCCGGGCCTGTGCCACGAATCGGGTGGCGGTCATTATTCCGTGTCATCGAGTGATCAGTAGCGATGGAAGTCTGAGCGGTTACCGGTGGGGAATTGAGCGAAAACAGAAAATACTTGAAAGCGAGAAAGCGAGACGCGGCGACTAGGCAAAGTGTGAATTTGTTGAAACTCAAAAAACTCAAATCTCGAAACGAAAAACTGATTGGAGTTTTTTTTATGACGATTGAAAGTAAGTTGGATTCGCTCCACACAAAAGTTAAACAAATCAGATTTTTACATTATTTTACCGCCTTTAATCGGATCATTTTGGCGATTGCCTTTATTCCTTCGGGAATGACCAAACTATTGGGAAACAGATTCACCATGCTGCCGCTGGATAATCCGGTTGGTTTTTTCTTTGAAGCTTTTTATCAAACCGGCGGTTGGTATCATTTTGTCGGATTTTGTCAGGTTTTAGCCGCTGTTTTACTACTTATCCCGCGCACGGCCACGCTTGGGGCTACGATCTTCTTTCCGATTGTTTTGAATATTGCCATCATCACCATTGCCGTCGGATTCAAAGGAACCTGGGTTATCCCCTCGCTCATGTTTTTGGCTAATTTATATCTAATTTGTTGGGATTATGACAAATTTAAGGCAATCTTGCCTTTTGCTTCGACCGAGAAAAAGCTATTTAATTTGCGGAAATCATTACCTTTGATTATTTTGGGCGCAATTGGCGGAATGCTGAGTTTCGGATTATTTGCGGCGGTCAATCCAAGTTTTGCAAAATTAGGAATCATCGGGGTGATTGGCGGATTATTCGGCGGAATAATTATTGGTATTTTGAATTCGTGGCATTTGCAGAAAAATTGACTTTCCATTTGAAACATTTTGTTTTACACTTCCGTAAAACATTTTGCTATTGTAGTTCCCAAAAAAAATCAGGTAATTAAAAAAGGTTTGAAACAAAATCAAATCTTAATCTTTTTTTGTTACCTAATCATTCCTAAAAAAGTTATGAAAAAAATAATTTTCGCTCTCTTCGCGACAATTTCGCTTTTAAGTCTATCTGTTTTTGCCCAATCTGTGGCCATCACCAATGCCCGAATAGTGACTGTTTCAGGGGCGGAGATTGCCAAAGGGACGGTAGTCATCCGCGACGGTCTGATCGAAGCCGTCGGTCAATCAGTCAAAGTGCCGGCAGACGCTAAGGTGTTTGACGGTAACGGATTGACAGTTTATCCCGGATTGATAGATGCAAATACAAATCTCGGGGTGCCGCCGCCGCGTCCGGCAGTTCCGGGCGGGCAGCCACAGGCCGCGTCCAATTCAAATTATCCGGTCTGGTTACAACCCGAAAACAGCATTGTCGAAAAACTGAGTGGTGGAGACGGTCAATTTGAATCAGTCAGAAACAATGGATTTACCACAGTCCTGACGGTTTCGCGGGACGGGATTTTTAACGGGCAATCGGCAGTTATCAACTTAGCCGGCGAGAGCGTTTCGGCGATGGTTCTGCGCCCCTCCTTTGCTCAGCATATTTCGTTTAGAACCGGGCAGGGAGGCTATCCAACTTCTTTGATGGGAACATTTTCGGCCCTCAGGCAGATGTTTTTAGATGCCCAACGGCTGAACGAATGGAAAAAAATGTATGCCGCCAATCCACGCGGGATAAAACGCCCCGATGCCGATAAATCCCTGGAAGCCTTAATTCCGTTGCTCAATCGGGAGATGCCGACGGTTTTTAATGCGAACTCGGAAAATGAAATAATACGAGCCATAGATTTTGCCAAAGAGTTTAATCTGAAATTGATTGTGGCGGGCGGCAATGAAGCCTGGAAAGTAACCGACCGTTTGAAAAAAGCCGATGCGGCCGTTTTGCTGTCACTCAATTTTCCAAAGAAAACAACCGCCAACTCTCCGGAGGCAGACCCCGAACCGATGGAAGTTCTTCGCTTGCGAGTGGAGGTTCCGAAAAACGCCGCCCGACTCGCCCAAGCCGGAGTGAAATTCGCTTTTCAAAGCGGCGGAATGCAGAACCTGGGAGATTTTTTAGCTAACGCCAACAAAGCGGTTGAAAGCGGTCTGGCTCAAGGCAACGCGTTGCGAGCAATGACGTTAACTTCGGCCGAGGTGTTGGGGGTGGCTGATCGTTTGGGTTCGGTAGAAGCCGGAAAAATTGCTAATTTGGTTGTCACCCGCGGGGATATTTTTTCCAAGGATAAAGCCATTACCCACGTTTTTGTGGACGGCAAATTGTTTGAACAAAAACCGCCTGCCCCGAAACCGACAAATTCAACTCCCACCGTTGGAAGCGGACCAATTCCCGCGCCTGCGGTTGCCGGAGCCTGGAGCGTGACGATCGAAGCTCCGGGGCAAAGTATTCCGGCGATTCTTACTATTCAACAGCAGGGAACTAAATTGACCGGGAATATGAACGCGACCGGGCTCGGCGTTTCGGAAATTAAAAATGGTGAGGTCACCTCGGACGGTTTCCGCTTCGATACAACCGTAAATTTTGGCGGTCAATCCATTGATATTTCATTCACCGGAAAAGTGACCGGCAATCAAGTCGGCGGAACGGTGACAACTCCGCAAGGGGCAGTTCCATTTTCAGGAACCAAGAACCCGTAGAGGAAATGACGGGTAGTCTGCCGGCATTGATCGCCGTGGACGAATATTTTCTGTTTGTTGTAAAGTAAATTTTGCTTAATTTCAGTTCCATCGTGACACGATGTTGGCCAGCAAAAACCTGGCGTTCCGATTAAATTACAGTTATGAAAAAAATAACGGCTTTATTTTTGTTACAGATATTGATTCTTTCGAGTGTGAGTATGGTTTTGGCTCAATCTTCAAGTGAAGTCTTAATCAAAAATGCAACTATTTTGACAGCCGCCAAAGGCACACTTTTGAACTCCGATATTCTGATTAGTAACGGCAAAATCGTCAAGATCGGGAAAGGGTTAACCACCACCGGCCGGACTATTGATGCGACCGGCAAATTTGTCTCGCCCGGCATTATTGATGCTCATTCGCATACGATGCAGGACGCGACCAATGAAGTCGCCTTTAAGGTAACTTCGATGACTCGGATTCGGGATGTTTTGAATCCATCAGAAATTGGTGTCTATCGGGCTTTGGCCGGTGGGGTCACTGCTGCCAACCTCCTCCACGGGTCAGCCAACCCGATCGGGGGGCTCAATTCGGTCGTCAAATTCAAATGGGGCAAACCGGTTGAAGATTTTGTGGTGGCAGATGCTCCGCCCGGAATTAAATTTGCGTTGGGTGAAAACCCGAAACGGCAAAACCCCGGAGCTCCCGCCCGCTACCCGCGAACCCGGATGGGGACGATGGAAGTTATTCGGGAAATGTTTGTCAAGGCCCGCGATTACAAGCAAACTTGGGATGACTATCGCGCCGGAAAAAACAAGGTTCCGCCTCGCCGGGATATTGAGATAGAGCCGATTGTTGAGATTTTAGAGGGCAAGCGCGACGTTCATTGTCACGGTTATCGTTCGGACGAACATCTTAATTTATTGCGATTGGCAGAAGAATTTGGGTTCAGGATCAAAGTTCTGCAACATGCGCTCGAAGCCTACAAAATTGCTCCCGAAATTGCCAAACATGGGGCGATGGCCTCAATTTTTGTGGACTCCTGGTCATATAAACTGGAAGCTTACGACACCATTCCCTACAACGCCTATATTTTGTGGAAAAATGGAGTTAATGTTTCGATCAATTCTGATTCAGATGAAAGAATGCGCCGATTGAATCTGGATGCGGCCAAAGTAATGCGATATGGCGGAGTTCCCGAACAGGATTCGCTCCAAATGATTACGCTTAATCCGGCGAAACAGCTTGGCATAGATAAACGGACAGGATCGGTCGAAGTCGGTAAAGATGCGGACTTAGTAATCTGGAACGCACACCCTTTCAGTGCTTATTCCAAAGTCGAAATGACGATGATCGAAGGCGAGGTCTATTTTGACATTGCCACCGACAAGGAAATGCGGGCAAAAATGGCAAAAGAACGTCAAGACCTCGAAAAAGCCGAGCCGAATCGTGGAAGCGGAACGGCACCTCCGCCGATTCCGAAAGAAAGACGAAAGGCACATCATGACGATGCGGATGGACACAAAGACGGAGGGAAAAACTAATGAATAATGGAAAATTGATAATTGATAATAAAAAAATCTTTGTTTTCTTACTGCTTACTGCTTACTGCTTACTGCTTACTGCTTACGGTCAAAGTGATGGCTCACAACAAAATTTGCTCGGGAAAACCGGGACTTTTGCCATTCGTAATGCCCGGATTGTGACTGTTTCAGGAGCGACTATCGAAAATGGAACGATCGTCATCAAAGATGGCAAAATCGAAGCGGTTGGGGCCACCGTCAGTATTCCGGGTGGGGCAGAAATCATTGACGGCAAAGGTTTAAGCGTTTATCCAGGAATGATTGACGCCGGAACGACCCTCGGGCTGGCTGAAATTACTTTGTCCGCCGATCCGACCGTTGATGTCCAGGAACAGGGTGATATGAACTCCAATGCCAAAGCAATTGTCGGGATCAATCCGCATTCTTCGCATGTTAATGTGACTCGAGTGAATGGTGTGACGACCGTGCTGTCGTCTCCGAGCGGGGGAATAATTTCCGGACAATCTGCCGTAATTAATTTGTGGGGATCAAGTCAGGAACAGATGGCAATCGTCCCAACCCATTCTTTAGTTATCAATTTTCCCCGGGTTTCAACTTTTTCATTCGTTCCCGGGGTCGGTCCGCAACAGTTAGATTTTAACGAAGCTCTTCGTCAACGTGATCGTCGAATGGAGGATTTGAAGAAAATTTTCAAAACAGCCGAGGATTATGCGTTTGCCAAAGAGGCTTATGAAAAAGATAAAACTTTGCCGAAACCTAAAACTGATTTGAAAATGGAGGCTATGATTCCGTATATTCGAGGTCAAAAGCCGATTATCTTTACGGCCGAACGCGAACGCGACATCAAAGGGGTCGTCAAATTTGTCGAAGACACAAAAGTCAAAGCCATCATCAGTGGTGGGCAGGATGCCTGGAAAGTAGCCGACGGACTCAAGAAAAACAATATTTCAGTCGTCTATACCAATATTTACGCCTTGCCTGTTCAGGACGATGATGACTATGACTACTTGTTTGCCGCGCCCGGAAAAATGCAGCAGGCGGGCATTAAGTTTTGTATTTCAACCGGTGACTTTGGGGCCGAAGTCCGGGATTTACCCTATCACGCCGGGTTGTCTTCGGCTTTTGGTTTGTCCAAAGAAGATGCCCTCAAGTCGGTCACACTGTATCCGGCTCAAATTTTAGGGATCGCTGACAAGCTCGGTTCTCTCGAAAACGGAAAAACAGCAAATATTGTGGTAACTGACGGTGATCTGCTCGAGCCGAGAACGAGTGTCAAATATTTGTTTATCAACGGGCGTTTGCTGCCCTTGACGAGCCGACATACTGAACTGTTTGAACGATTTAAAGATAGAAAATAATTGTTTGAAGTTCGGTTTGGCGGTATTATTTCAAAAAGCATCTCTAATTTGAGGTGCTTTTTTTGGGTAAGAGTCTGGAGCGTGAGTCGGTGGGCAGTGCGTCTCAAGTTAATTTACGGGTTGACTCAAGCATTCCGAACGCTCCTGACTCTTTCCGTATTTTCAATCTTGAATTGCTCTCATAAAAATTTCATAGACAAAAAAGTTACTACCCAAATGGGTGGTGACTATTCAAATTTGATCAGTTACACTCAACCCATAAACAAAAGATGTGTTTATCAACTAAAAAAAACAGGAGCAAATTTTAATGTTTAAGTTTAACAGGATATTTTTAGGATTATTTTCGATTATTCTTTGCGTCGGATTGATGGGCTGTGGCGGCGCGACGACTACTGAAAATAAACCAGCGGCCAATACCGCTACCAAACCGGCTGACACCAAGCCCGAGGCCAATAAAGAAGCGGCCAAAGCTGATGAAATCGGAGTGCCGGAATGTGATGAGTATATTAAAAAATATGAAGCTTGTCTGATGTCAAAAGTTCCCGAAGCACAACGCGCGGCCTTTAAGACCTCATATGACACACTGAGAAAATCATGGAAAGAAGCCGCCGCGACACCGCAAGGAAAAGCCGGTCTGGCAACAGGATGTAAAATGGCCTTAGATCAAGCCAAAACATCATTTGCATCTTTCGGTTGTCAATGGTAAGCAAAGATTAATCAATTTTTTTCATTCCAAATCTTCTGAATCTTTGGGTTATTTTATAGATAATTTCAACAAAATAACTATTCGAGTAGTTAAGCCCGGCTTAGCTGCTCTTTTTTGTGTTGGGGTTGTCAGATTTGACAAAATACTTAGCAGATAACATTTTGAAATTTCGGGAAAATAGGAGAAAATCATCTCAGCAGAAAATAATTTATCAAAAATGAATCTACCTACACAAGTTGAAATCGTTGAAGTTAGCCCACGGGATGGGCTCCAAATGTTGCCTAATTTTGTGCCTACCGCTGATAAAATAAAGTTGATTGAATCATTAAAATCGGCTGGATGCCGGCGCATCGAAGCCGTTTCGTTTGTCTCGCCCAAGCACGTTCCGCAGATGGCGGATGCCGGCGAAATTTTGCAGATTATCGGCGATGATGAAAATATTGATGAAGTTGCGCTGGCTCTGAATCAAAAAGGTTATCAACGGGCGATCGAGGCAAAGGTTGATTGGATTTGTTATGTCATGGCAGCAACCGAAACGATGTCGCTAAAAAACGCCAACACGACCATTGCTGATGGTTTGCAGATGACCAAAAACTGCATTGCTGACGCTCATTCCAACGGCATCAAAGTTCGCGCTTCGTTGGCAGTGACCTGGGTTTGTCCCTATGAGGGCGAAGTGCCGAAAGACCGAGTTTTAGAGATTACTAAAGAGTTGGTCGAAGCCGGCGCCGACGAAATTGCATTTAACGATACGGTCGGTCGGGCGACGCCGAATGATGTTTTTGAATTGTGCAATCGAGCCAAAGAACTTTTTCCCACCCAACAGTTTGCCGCCCATTTTCATGATACTAATTTTACAGCATTGGCCAATATTTACGCGGCCATGACGGCTGGCTGGAACATTTTTGACAGTTCCGCGGGCGGACTCGGCGGCTGTCCGTTTTCACCCGGCGCGAGCGGAAATATTGCGACCGAAAAAGTCATCTGGATGATGGACAAAATGGGCGTTCAGACTGGAATTGATTTGGAGAAATTGAAAACTGCTGCCGCCTTTGCTAAAGAAATTGAGGCAAAAGCCAAGAAAATTTAGGTTAAATCTGAGGTAAAGTTATATCTTCATAAATTTCGGCGAGAGTTAATTCACACTCAAGTGTAGTTAAATTGATAGCATCTTCGAGTCGGTCATATTCGGTCTGCATCCAAAACTTTTCATTGTGTTTAAGGTAATGGACGACAAAATAGTTTTCTTGCGAGATGAGTAAATACTCGCGGAAACTTTCAATTGATTTGTAATGCTTGAACTTTTGATCGCGGTCAAATTTTTCCGTTGAAGCGGATAAGACTTCAATAATCAACTGCGGATTGACCAAAACATCAACTCTGCCGATTTTTTCGTAAACAGCTTCACCGCATAGAGCCGAACCATCTGAATAACGATAAAGTGGAAGGCTCGGAACTTTCAAACGCATATTGGTGAGAAATGCTCGACACTTCTTGCCTCGAATTTTAAGTTTTAATGAAGTATGAACATTGCTTTCAATAGCATCGTGTTCTTGACTAACTCTCGCCATTGAATAAACTTTGCCTTCAAAATATTCAAAACGCTCAGTAGTTTCTTTTTCAAGCTGAAAATATTCCTCAAGCGTATATTTTTCTTTAGGTAAAGCTGTCATATCTTTTACCAAAACTAATCTTCCATATAATAAATCAAATCTTGAGCCTTTCCACATTCTCGGGAAATTCTGTTTAACAATTTAAGTATTTGGTCGCTATCAGTTTTTTCTACTGTCGAAAGTTCGGCTAATTCAAGACTGGCTTTAACTAAAGAAAAGGCGGGGCTTAATAACTCATTTTGTCCTGCATCACTACGCATTTTCCTGGCTTTTGCTAACATTTCTTGAATTTCAGGCTTCCAATCTTTTCTATCTTTTTTCTTTGCGGGGGCCAGATTTTCATTTTCATCAAGGGAAGCAATAATTTTTTCGTTATGCTTCGCTTTCATATAAATTCGTTTGAGATTGTTAGTAATTCCGCTGCCAAAAAACAGTTTGTAGGTTGTTAATAAACCGTCATAGATGATTTTGTCCTGAAAAGGTAACAAACGAGTTTTTACTCGCTGAGGCAACATATATTTTGGAAATATTTCGTCAAAACTATTAGAGAGCGCGGTTACTTGATAAACCTTGTCATCCTCAGAAATAAAAATCGCATAGTTTTTCAAATAACGTTCAATATAAAAAGTACCTTCGATACATTTTTTCCATTTTGAAACGTGAAATAGATCAGCCATCGAAAAGTTAAATGGATTTTCGTCAATGAAATTGTCAAAAAGATGTTTATTGGCAAAGAGAGCCTCATTGACCTTGGCCTTATCATCTGAGTCGGTCAGTTTGGTATATTCTTCAACAGTGTCAAATCCAGACAAAAGTTTTAGTTTGTCATTTACATAAAATTGTAATGACAGCATTAAATCGAAAAATAACTTTGCCTCAATTGGTGATAGTCTCATAAAATTTACAAAAGCATCATTGCCGGATTTTCGAGCATTTGCTTAAATGTCTGCAGGAATTTCGCCCCGGTTGCGCCATCCACGACCCGATGATCACACGACATCGTCACATTCATCATACTTCGGACAACAATTTCGCCATTTCGGACAACTGCTTTTTCGGTGGCGCCGCCAACGGCAATAATCGCGGCTTCCGGCGGATTAATGATGGCGGTAAATTGTTCGATGCCGAACATTCCGAGATTTGAGATGGAAAAGGTTCCTCCGGTATATTCTTCGGGTTGAAGTTTTTTAGCTTTGGCCCGACCTGCCAATTCTTTAATTTCTGCCGAAATTGCCAAAATTCCTTTTTTGTTGGCGGCGCGAACGACCGGTGTAATCAAGCCATCCTCAATTGCGACCGCAATGCTGATATCAGCATCTTCGTAGAATCTGACCGATTTATCCTGAAAAGAAGCATTTACCCACGGATGCTTGACCAGGGCCATGGCCGAGGCTTTGACGATAATGTCGTTGACGGAAACTTTTTCAGCTTCTGTGACAGATGCGTTAATTTGCTTTCGGAGGTTCAAAACATTATCCATTTCGATTTCAACCGTTAAGTAGAAATGTGGAACATTTTGAGTCGAAGCCGTTAAACGTTCGGCAATGATCTGTCGCATTTTTGAGGCATTTTCTTCCCGGAAAGCCGATGCCCCAAAAGGTTGCGGGACAAATGCAGAGGCGGGTGTCGTCCTGCTCACGGCGGACTGATTGCTGAGAGCTGTCTCAATGTCACGTTTGATAACCCGACCGTTTGGACCGGATCCCTTGACAGTTCTCAAATCAATTCCATTTTCTGTCGCCATTCTGGCGGCTATCGGCGAAACTAGTATGCGTCCATTTTCATTGGTTGAGGCTGTAATTGTTTGAGTTGTTGGAACTTCGACAACTTTCACTTCCTCGGCTTTTGCTTCAGACGCACCATTTTGACTGGGGGCTTCAGCTTTAGGACTTGAGACTTCCGCAAGAAGTGCCGAAAAGTCTTCGCCCGTTTTACCGGTGATGGCGATCGTTTCATTAAGCAGGGCCGTTTCGCCGCCTTGCTTTAATATTTTGAGCAAAGTACCTTCTTTCAAAGCAGTCAATTCCATGGTTGCTTTGTCAGTATCAACTTCGGCAATTG
>JANOEF010000033.1:0-5112 GCA_031413075.1 Acidobacteriota bacterium
CCTAATCGAGAAATATTTACTGATTCCAAAGTCCCTTTGGCTGAATCTTCGTTTATTTGCTTTAATTCTTCCCAAATAAAATCTTTAAAGCCGGTGGTTTTCGACCTCGAAGCCGACCATTCGATATGAATATGAGTGCTATGGTCATTCCAATTGTTTCTTTCATAAAGTCTGGGTCCGCCAAAATCGTCAACCGTAAAACGGTTATAAATAATGGCACTCCAATTCATCTCTTTTTTGTAAGCGTGAAGCATAGCAAAAATATTTTCACCGATAATCTTTTCTTTAGGGTTATTAGCAAATAAGATGATGTCCAGGGCGCGTCCATCATCGTGCGGGTCATCGGCTGGCTTGTAATCAGGATTTTTGCTGTGGTCTCCGGGTGCCGCTTGCAGGCGGGGCAATGCCTTTCCGTTGCCCTCTGTATATGTTCCGGCGAGGAACAAAACTGTCCCCATTAAAGCTAATTTCAGTTCTTCTATTGCTGGTTGTCCCATATTGCTCTCCAATCCTCCACCCTTCTCGTTGCTTACAAAAACAACGGATTACTGTTTTTGTCATACATCCGATTAAACCAAATCAAGGCTTCGTAAAACGGTCTCGACATATCGAACAGAATAACTCGCTTAAAACCCATATTTACGTCTCGGTCACGATTTCCAACCTTGTTTTTATACTCTTCATAGTTCATATAAACCGAATTAATATCGTAGCCGGAAACGCGGACATCTTCTCTCGACGGATATTGAATCTATCAGACCACTCAGACCGTAATTATTTTTATCCCAAAAAACGGTTTTTAGGCTTCGGGCAACTCTTCTTTTTCGATTGAGCTTTTACTGATGCCGTATTCCAAAACATATTCTCCGTTTTTGTTATACATTTTCACCTCCGGCGCGACTTCGGTATAAACCTTTTTCGTTCCTTTCGGACCTTTTAGTTTCATAATCGTTGTTCCCGTTTTCGGGTCTTCGCTAAATTCAAGGTTAAAGTAACGTTTCGGGTCATCGTGGTCGTCATACATTGACGGTTTGCTATTTTCGTCTCCCATAATAATTTCTCCTTTATTTTTTCATCTTCACATCGCTTTTAACGTGTTCACAATAGAGTATCGAAAATGTAAAAAAAGGTTACCGAAAAAAAATGACAAGTTGACAAATAAATATTGTCGTATGGAAGCGTGTGCTGAAAAACTGTCTTTGCCACCGCTCTCTCTGTCTCGTTCATTACTTCGTCCCATAAAAAACTCCTTAAAATTTAACGCTTCGGATTAAATTTTTAGCAGAATTTAAAATCATAAATAACTACCCAACTGAGTAGGGTGAAAATTTTATTTTCAGATTTGATTAAACCAATCTTTCACGCAAGGCTTTGGCAACGGCTTCCGTTTTTGAATGGACTTGCAGTTTTTCGTAGATATTCTTCAGGTGAAACGAAACCGTGTGAATCGAAATTTCCATCTCGCGGGCAGCGGTTTTTTTGTGATGTCCTTCGATGAGGAGTTTGAGGAGTGTCATTTCCTGTGGTGTCAGGCGATAATCGGCGTGTTCAGGCGCCCGAAATTGGCGAAAAAGTTTGACAACCCGAGCGGCCACGGCCGGCGACATCGGCGAACCGCCTTCGACTGCTTCCTTTAGGGCTTCCAAAAGACGGGCGGGCGGCGTATTTTTCAAAAGATAGCCATTGGCGCCTTTGCAGAGAGCGTTGAAAATCTGTTCGTCATTGTCATAAATAGTGAGCGCAATGATAGGAATTTCAGGGAAAACATTTCTCAGCCTTTCGATTCCTTCGATACCGGACATTCCGGGCAAACCCAGATCAGTTAGAATCACGTCGGGTGCATTACTCTCGATTCGTGCCAAAGCAGTTTCCATCATTCCATAGCCGGCGACACACTCAAAACCGGGGGTGCCGTTAATCAACGCCCTCAGACCTTCGCGGATTTCCCGTAAATCTTCGATTATTACAACCCGCAACGGCGAATCCTGACTAATAATTTGCATTGTCTGCATCATTTTTTTAGATGAATTTTCTTCTATTCTACTTCTAAACACAAGCACAACAAAACTGTTGCCGTGAAGCACAGAAACCTCTATCGCAAGGAACTGACATTGCACTACCGCCACAGCAGACATACATTCCCGCGTCGGAGCATCTGTCAAAACATTCAAGCCCAATGGCTGTGCCAATCGGACCGGGCTGCACCCCTCCATTGCCTAACGGACAGCAAAAACTTCCTAACGAAAGAAAAGAGGTAGAGGCACAATTCCCTGATGGGCATTGTGCCGGTGATAAGCAACGGACGATTTTCCGTCTGGATAACTTCGCCAGATAATCCGTTAAAAATATATACAATACATTCTCATTATGTAACTGTTGTTCAGATATTACTATCAATGTTCAGATATTCGCTTTCAGTTACAAACCCTTTTTCCAAATCTTGTAAAGCTAACCAAACAAAATCTTCACCGACCCATATTCTGAGTTTCTGGCTCATCAATTCAGTGATTTCAGAAAACGGTTTTAGTTCCGTCGGAAAGATTTATATCGAATACAAATGAAGAGGATAACTACTCTGATAGGCAGGGTGTATTTCTCCGGTTCAAGCACGATTAAAGTAAGGCAGAGACATTTCAAATTTGACCATCGTGCCATTTACTTGCTGCGACTCAATCGTTAAATTTCCGCCAAGTGCTTTGGCTCTCCGCGTCATACTTGGCAAACCTTGTCCGTCAAACTCCGAATTAGGCTCAAAACCTTTACCATTATCTTTAATTTGCAAAAACAAGACTGCGTGATCTACGCGAAAATCAATTTCGACTTTTGAGCAATCGGAATGTTTGGCAGCATTATTGACAGCTTCTTTGAAAATTAGTAAAACATCGCGTCTGACACCGACATTGAGCCTTAAATCCTTGTCCGCCAGAGGAGCGTGGAATTCCAAATCAATGTCGCGCATAGCAAAAACTTCTTCAGCGTGTTGGCGCAGTCTTGTGGTTAAATCGAGCAAACTGTCGTGTTCGGGCGCGATTGCCCACACGATGTCGTTCATCGAAGCCACCGATTCGCGGGCGATGTTGGCAATCGAATTCAGCAAATCTCCGTTGTCATTGTCGGATTTTTGCTTCGCTACTTCGCTTAATATCGAAATTCGGGTTAAATTTGCGCCAACATCATCGTGTAAATCGGTGGCGATTCGGGTTCTGATGCGCTCCATTTCGAGGAGTCGCGCCAGACGATTTCGGTAAAATGAGTATATTGTCAAAGCAATTAACGTTGAAACTAAAAGGATGAACCACCAGCGTTGCCAAATTGGAGCGAAAATTGTAAACGAAAAGGTGGCGGGCTGACTATAAATTCTGTCGGCAGTTATCCCCCGCACTTGAAATTGATATGAATCAGAAGCCAGATTCGCAAAGTTCACAGTGCGCTCAGTGGTGGTTGTCCAATCCGAATCGCCTAAACGATATTCGTATTTTAGTTTTTCCCCCAAACTTGCGCCTAAGCCGAGAAATTCCACGCTGATTTGTTTTTGGTCGGGATTTAATTCGATGTTCTGAATGGCTGATTCGCCTAAAACCGAAATGTTTTGCGATTCACCGTTGACGCGCAAAGTGGTGATTAAAATTGTTGGCGGTTGGCGTGTGCGTGGCGGTTCGGGGACAAAACGAGCGACACCGTTGTCTGTTCCAAACCACAGATTATTTTGGCGGTCACGGTAGGAAACCTCAACAAAACTCGCAGGCAGCCCATCGGCGGTCGTAAAATTTTCGACTTGTCCGGTGTCGGGATTCAAACGGTCAACCCCGCGCCACGACCCAACGTAAATCCGTCCGAATGCGTCTTCAGTCACGGATGCGGTAGCATTGCTGGTTAAACCGTTAGCCAAATTATATTTAACAAACTCAATGCTCTCATTATTTGACTCGTCAAGCCGCCACAAACCGTCATTGCTTGAGGCAATCCAAAGCCTGCCCCGAGAATCCAGAAACAAATCCCGAACCCAACCTGAAGGTGCGCCTTCTGTTTGGTTGAAAACACGAAACTCGCCATTGCGATAGCGAATCAATGAACTGATGCCGTAGTCGCTGGACACGCCAATCCAAATGTTGCCGTAGCTGTCTTCGGCAAAAGCCGAACCAATGCCGGACTGCGACAGACCAACTTGCGAAGTGTAATCGTGCCAAGTATTTGCGGCACGTTCCCAACGCAAAAGTTGGTTAGCATCTCCAACCGTTGCCATCCAGATGTCGCCGCGAGAATCTTCAAAAAGGCGGAAAGGCTCAAGCCATTTGGCGCCTGTTTCTTGTTTTTCCAGCGGCGCCCGGGCGAGATTTTCAAAATTTGTGTTGTCTGGTGAGCGAAAAAGTCCATAGCCTGTCGGAATCCACCAGGCCCCGCGACTATCCTGCAAGACAGTTTGTTGCCAGCCCCAACCGTGATAGTCCACATAATCGGGCAGATTGCTCAGTTTGACGAGAGAAAAATTGTCGCCATTAAAACGGCTGATAACCCGCTCATTTTTGGGATAGGCGGTCACAAACAATTCTCCCGTCGAATTTTCAAAAATCGAATTGGCGTGGTCATAATTTAACCCGTCGGTTGCGTTGTAGGTGGTAAAGCCGTAACGAGCAATTTTTTTTGCGCCGCAGGGCGAACCCGTCCATAAATTTCCGTCCTTATCTTCGGCGAGGGTCAGAATGTTACTGCACAAATCGTTTTTCTCCGTGTAAGTTTTGCAAACCGAGGCAGAACCTTCGCCTTGCCAACGGCACAAACCGGGAACTGTTGCCAACCATATCTGACCATCGCTGGTTTGGAATATATCCCGAATCCTGTTTGAACCAAGTCCGTCCTTCGTTGAATAGCATTTTTTGACCGGCTTTTCGGTGTCTGCCGGGTCTAAAATACAGACCCCGCCCTTTTTGTCGCTTCGCATCCCTATCCAAATCCGACCATCGCGGTCTTCCAGTAAAGCGGTGATTTTGTCATCGCCAAATCCATCTTTGTCTCTCACAAAACGCCGAACATTACCGTTTGGTAAGATGCGAAACATGCCGCTTCCGAAAGTACCAATCCAGAGTATTCCGTGGCGGTCTTCGAGAATTGTAT
>JANOEF010000034.1:0-2514 GCA_031413075.1 Acidobacteriota bacterium
CCGCCGATCACGCGGAAAGACCAGGAAAGGTGGAATTTATTTTTACAGATTCGTAGAAATTTTCATGCTTTTGGCTTTTTTCTGTGTATTCTGCGTTTTTCTGCGGGCAATTTGGGTTTTAATTTCTTAAATTTTTATCTCTAACTGTTGCTATTAAATTGCCAACAGGTTCTATATTTTAGCGAAATGTTGGATGAAAAATTAGCCGCGAAAGTTTTTGGATAGTCAAAACTCCTATTTACTAATCTGTCATTTGCCGTTATTTTATAGCTATCCAATGCGAACTATCATCATTCAGTCTCAAGCCGACAATTTTCGTCATTTTTGGTTAGGCGGATTGCTGTTATTTGTTTTCCAATTTGCAATATTTGCCGAGCGTTTGCCGATTAAAATTTACACTTCCGCCGATGGTTTAGGGAGCAGTTTTGTTGATTATCTGTCGCGGGATTCGCGCGGGTTTATGTGGTTTTGCACCCGCGACGGGCTTTCGCGGTTTGATGGCTCGCAGTTTGTGACATATCAAATTGGCGAAAAAAATGCGCCACCCGGCATCGAAAGTATTTACGAAACTCGTGACGGAATGTATTGGATTTCCACGACCGGTGGAACTTATCGGTTTAATCCGAATAATATTTCATCCCCCGACCCGAATTCTCCACGACTCAATGCCGAATTTGTTACTAGCTCACGCGGTGCGTTTTTTGAAGATCGAAACGGCAATTTATGGCTAACATCCAGTAACCCGGCACACTTTGTCAAGGATGAAAACGGTCAACTGGTTTTGCAACCGTTTGAGCTAAATTTGCCCAAAAATCCGAATCGTCTGCTGACGGTGAACGATATGCTCGAAACCTCCGACGGCTCTTTATGGTTTGATACAACTTGGGGATTAGTCCGCCGTTTGCCTGATCATCGAATCGTTTTTTATCCGAAAGAAGTTCCAATCAATACAGGCAGCAGCACCTCGATGATTTTGGATAAATCCGGACTAATTTGGCTGACCCGCGAAGGCGAAATTTTTGTTATCAAACCCAAATCGTCAGACTTTTATCAAGGAAAGGGGCAGTTTATAACTCAACCTTTTGTAGTCAATCGGACAATCGAACTTAAAGTTGCGGACAAATTTGTTTTACCAACCAATGACGGGGAGATTTTCCAATTCACTACACCCGATATTGACGATTTTGTCGAAAATTCCTACTCCAAACGGCTTTTTCAAACTTCGGACGGAGATTTTTGGATAACAGCGGAAAATTATCTTTTACAATTTTCCAAAAATGTTTTTTATGTGAATCACGAAAGCGAAGGTTTGCCAAATATTATGACGCGGATGGGGGAAGATGCCGCCGGAAACTTGTGGATTGGTGGACCCGCGGGGTTGGCGCGAATGGATCGCCAAGGATTGATTACTTTTAAAACTTCGGACGGAACTAATTCCACCCGTTTTTTCGCCATTACCGAAGGCAAAAACGGCGAACTTTTTTTTGCTGGACGCGACTTTTTTCTCAACCGTTTTGACGGCAACAAATTTCAAGCCGTGCGACCAAATATTCTGCCCAAATCTCAATATTTATGGACTTCGCGTTTTGCTTATCGCGCCCAAAACGGCGATTGGTGGATTCTGACCAGCGATAAACTTTATCTTTTTTCGGGTGTCAGCGATTTTACTCAACTGGGCAAAATTAAACCTACTAAAATTTATGGCGAGGCGGAGGGGCTGCTCTCTAATCAAATTTTTCAAATTTTTGAAGATTCGGCAGAAAATATTTGGGTTTCGACTCGCGGTGGTGGCGATAAAAACGGATTTGCTCGATTAAAAAAAGGCGAAGAACGCTTTCAATTATTTACCGAAAACGAAGGTTTGGTTAGTGGAAAAGCGTTTTCCTCAGCCGTTGAAGATTCTTCCGGCAAGATTTGGTTTGGCTTTTACGAGGGAGGCATCGCCCGTTTTGACGGCACAAAATTTGAGGTCTTTGAAGAAAAAGACGGATTGCCACAAGGTTTGTTGACAGACCTCCATATTGATAAGAAAGGACGTTTGTGGATTGGTTCGAGCCTCGGCGGATTGATCCGGATTGACGATTTATCCGCCCCAATTCCCTCTTTTAAGTTTTTGACAACTGCCGACGGATTGACCAGCAACAACATTCGGACGATTACCGAAGACAATTTTGGCAGAATTTATATCGGCACTGCCCGCGGAATTGACCAATTATCGCCCGAAAACGGTCACGTCAAACATTATTCGGTCAATGACGGTCTGGCTTCTGATTTTGTAGTTGATTCGCATCGGGATCAAAAAGGTAATTTATGGTTTGCCACCAACAACGGAATTTCGCGGCTCACCCCGTTGCCCGAAAAAATAACCAACGCCCCACGAGTCTTATTTGGCGGGCTGAGAATTGCCGGGGTTGAACAACCCATCTCACAATTTGGCAATTCAAACATCGAAAAAGGCGAGCTTTCTAACGCTCAAAATAATTTGCAGATTGATTTTTTCGGGCTTGATTTTCG
>JANOEF010000035.1:0-1975 GCA_031413075.1 Acidobacteriota bacterium
CCGCCGATCACGCGGAAAGACCAGGAAAGGTGGAATTTATTTTTACAGATTCGTAGAAATTTTCATGCTTTTGGCTTTTTTCTGTGTATTCTGCGTTTTTCTGCGGGCAATTTGGGTTTTAATTTCTTAAATTTTTATCTCCAACTGTTGCTATTAAATTGCCAACAGGTTCTATAACTCTTTGCAAACAGCTTATTGGTTTGACCTCGTTCTAACTCCATTTACCTTGAGAATCTGTGCATTAAATTTTAGTCTCACCGGGAGCGCAGACTGCAAGGAGCGCCCCGTTCCAGCGAAGCGATGAACGGGTGTCTGTCGAGGTGGAAATCAGGTTGAATTTTAATCCGATTTCAAAGTTCGTTGGACTCTTTATTGCATAGTTTTCAAGGGTAAGGGATATCAGTTAAGCAGGTCAGAAAAAGTTTTACGACATTTTGAAAAATCAAGAAAAGTTTGCAAAAAGCTGATTAACTTGGGTTTTTGGGTTTTCTTCATTGTCCATTGTCCATGGTTAATTGTGCCTTGGTGCTTAGCTTTAACCTATTCCTAAGCCGCTTGTTTCAATTCGACCACGGGTTTTTCGGCTTGATAGACCCGAATGTTTTTGGCCCATCCGAGTTTCTTGAAAATTTGAATGGTGATCCAATTTTGGTCAAACTCGAACCACTTGAAACCGTGACGGGCAGAGGTTGGGGCGGCGTGATGATTGTTGTGCCAACCTTCGCCAAAGGTCAGAATTGCGACAAACCAGTTATTGGTCGAATCGTCGTTGGTGTCAAACCGCCGTTTGCCAAACAAATGCGCCAGCGAATTAACAAACCAGGTCGTGTGCCAGCCAAAGACAAGACGCGCAAAAACGCCCCAGAAAACCATTCCCCAACCGCCAATGATAAATAAAATAAGCGCGGAAATGATAATCGGCAGGTAAAAAAATCTGGCTATCAAAACTTGACCACGGTCTTTCAATAGATCAGGCACATATTTTTTGAAAGTTTCGTCGTCATGGTCCTGAGCCGTGCCTTTGATGATCCAGCCGATATGCGCCCACCAAAAACCGGGACGAGTCGAATGCGGGTCTTTGTCGGTTTCGCAAAATTGATGATGGATACGATGTGTGGCAACCCATTTATAAGGTTCATTTTGTAACGACATCGTGCCAAAAATGGTAAGCACGTATTCCAGCCATTTCGGAGCCTTAAAACTGCGGTGGGTGAGCAATCGGTGATAACCTAAACCAACTCCCAGACTGCCGACAATCCAATTTCCAATCAACATTGCGGCAACATTTTGCCAGCTAAACATAAAGAGAGCCGGAATGGCTAAAAGGTGACAGACTACGATAATGGTCAAATCGCGCCAGTTAATTCGGTCATTTGACGACTTAAATTCAATAATATTTTGCATTAATAATGTTCGGACAGCTAAATTAAGACTTTAATAGAGTAACAGGTTTGCCGGAGTATCTTCGTAATAGTTATGTAAGAATTCTGAAATCGGGCAATCAAAAAGCTGAACCAAATCTGATTCAGCCGTGGTTTTTTCTGAAAATGATGTGTTAATCCGCAAATGCCACACTCAATTTCTTCAACGGCAGTGAGCCGCGTTCATCCAATTTTTCAACATTTTCGCGCCTTATGTAGTTATACAAAATATCGCGTTGCTGCGGAATAAAACCCGCTTCTGAGATTTGATAACGCAAATCTTTTTCGTTGGCTTCGTGATTGGCTCCGGCGGCGGAAACCACGTTTTCTTCGATCATGATCGAACCCATATCGTCTGCCCCAAACCGCAGGGCCGTTTGGCCGAGCCGAATTCCCTGGGTGAGCCACGAAGCCTGGATATGTTGAATATTGTCGAAAAAGATGCGCGAAACCGCCAGCATTTTCAGATAATCGATCCCCGTCGGTTCTTCGGTAATCTTTCTGCCCAGGGCGGTATTTTCGCGTTGAAATGTCCACGGAATAAACGCCGTAAA
>JANOEF010000036.1:0-7723 GCA_031413075.1 Acidobacteriota bacterium
CGACTTTAGAGTTAGTGATTCAATCCTCAGAACATTGTTGCTTTAGTGATGAAGAATACCTTCAAAATCAAGTACAAATTGTGGAAAATGTGACCGATTGTGAGATTTTGGTTGGCGTCAAAGAAGTTCCAATAAATGATCTTTTAGAAAACAAAACCTACTTCTTTTTTTCTCATACTATTAAAGCACAATCTCATAATAGAAAGTTATTGCAAGCTATTTTAGCCAAAAATATTCGCCTCATTGATTACGAATGTTTGGTAGATGATGCCGGGTTAAGAGTAATCGCATTTGGAAGATGGGCCGGAATTGTTGGTGCACATAATGGATTATATACTTGGGGAAAAAGAAGTCAATTATTTGATTGCTGGACCTGACCAAAGCAAAACCGAAGGAGCGAGAGATTATGCTTTGATTTTATTGATGTTACGGACAAGTCTGCGGGTTAGTGAAGCCTGTTCTTTGCGTGTATCTTCAGTTAAATGGAGTCACGGGAGATGGATTTTGAAATTTAAAGTTAAAGGTGGACGCGAAAGAACCATTCCTTTACCGCCTGAGCTTAAAAAAGCCATTGATAATTATCTGAAGTTGGATAAAGACAGACGGAATATTTTAAAAAGTGATGGCAATGAAGCCTTTATTTTTCAGCCGATTACCAACTATCGGACTTTAGTTTTTGATAAATCCTTATCTAAACAAATGGCTTGGAATATTGTCAAAAAATGGGGAGATTTCGGTGGAATTGGTAAAATTTCGCCACACGATTTACGGCGAACAGCGATTACAAAGGCTTTAGATCAGGGACTAACCTATCGGCAAGTGCAAATGATGACCGGACATAAAGACCCGAAAACGGTGATGAGATATGACCACGGACGGGAAAATTTGGAACAAAATGCAGTCAATTTCTTGAATTATGATGAGAAATTGGAAGGTGGAAAGTCGTAGTTTGTTAAACTTGTTTAACACTATTACCTATTTTTACACTTATCTCGGCTGAACCCCGGCTACGGCTTCAAAGAAAAAAGATCAGGTTTTGAAGCTCAAAAAAGAAGGTTTGAATAATTCCCAAATAGCTAAGAAATTGAAAATCAGTCGGGGTTCGGTAATAAATGCATTAAGGTAATTTTTCTTTAGTTCAATATTTTCTCTTACTGAAGTTAGTTGTCTAGAAATTGGATATATGACCTACCTATGATTTAACTCAACCAAAAATTGAATATGCTTCGCCGTATCGGGAAAATCTTGCTCTATTTTTTGGGCAAATGATAGTGCCTCACCATAATCGTATAAATGTAACACTAAAATCTCGCCTATTTCTCTGGCAGCAAGATTATGATTTGGTTGATATTCTAAAGTCTTCCGAAAATGACTAAGTGATTCAAGTAAGCGTTCGGTATTATAGAAGGATGTTATTAATATTACCCAACCAAGCTCAAAATTAGCTAAGGCACTAGTTGGTTCTAACTCTATCGCTTTACGGAGAGCCTTTTCAGCTTCTTCATGCATCCCTCCTCTGTTACAGTTCATGCCTAAATTCATATAAGCAGGGAATGCTGAAGGGTTAAGAGCAATAGCTTGCTTCAAAGGCTCAACTGCACGTTGAAAATGCGACCATTCATAAAACATTCGACCAAGCTCAAAATGAGCTAGGGCATATTTGGGATTGAGTTCTATTACTTTTTTAAAACATTCCTCTGCACGATCTACAGTCGTAGGGCTTTGAGCGAATTGACAACCTTGCTCAAAATAACTTTTAGCCTCTGGAGACAAAATATTACTCTGTTGAATATGGGGTGAAATCATTGGATGATCTCAATTACTATTACCATTATTTAATACAGCGACGGCAATTAAGGCTAGAATTAAACCATCTATTTCTTTATTTGAGACTTTCTTTTGGTTAATGACTTTAAGACAAACATCGGTTCCCTGACTAACTAACGTCGCATTAGCAATCGCTTTAATAAGTTCTAGCATAATAGATACCTCTTCTATGGTAAAAAAACTCCAAACGAAAAATTCGTTCGATTTATTGTATAGTGGTGTCTGATAATAAATCAAGGTTTTTGGAAAAACTTTTAATTAAAGTTTGTATGTTTAAGAAAACAAATAATGGAGCAAATCTCAATATCCTTTGTAACTCATTGATTATTAATGGAATAGTATAATATTGTAATCGGAGCTAAACTAAATATGAGTAAAATGTGGTAACTAAACAAATGAAATATGTCTTGCAAAATCAATAAGATAAATGAAAATCTCGAAATTATTTATTTTCTCTATTTTAGAAATTAGTAAAATAGGTTTATTCTATTGTAAATATAAGATGTTTATGGAGGATCAGATGCATAAAACTGAAACAACTAAATCGATTAAAAACAATGAAAATCAGCATTATAAGTTTGAACAACTCCGAGAAGTTACACCTGATAAGATACCAAATGCGGTCTTAGCCAGATTGATTGATGAAGTGCGAAATGATGAACAAGTTATATCCAATCACGCTTATAATCGTTTCCACAATCGCCATAATCGTTAATCAGCTTTGATGAAAATAGATTCTGTGCTCATTAAAGTGGCAAGTCGCTGCAATATTAATTGCAGTTATTGTTATGTTTATAATATGGGAGATACGGGCTGGACGGGAATGCCGGCACAAATTTCTCCAGAAACAATTTCGACTGTCGCACAGGCTCTCAAAGATTTTTCCCTGACAGAAAACCATTCTTTTGCTGTGATTCTTCACGGCGGCGAACCCCTCTTACTTGGTGCAGTAAAGCTTCGCGTTGTGCTTGAAACTTTACGCGCTAACCTTCCTCAAAATTTCCCTATTGGTCTGCAAACCAATGGAATTTTAATTACCGAAGAAATATTGGACGTATGTTCCGAAACCCGAACGACTATTTCTATTAGCATTGACGGACCGCGCCGGATTCATGACCAAGATCGGATTGGACATAGAGGACAAGGGACTTATGAAAAAGTTATCAATGGGCTTGAGATTTTGCGTAATCATAAAGATGCAAGATTTCTTTATTCGGGACTTCTAACCGTTATTAATCCTCAAACAGAACCAAACGAGATTTATCAATTTTTAAAACGACTGTCGCCACCTTCAGTTGATTTTTTGTATCGTGACGGTAATCATTCAAAATTGCCTTTTGGTAAAGCTAGTTTTTCTTCTACCGAATACGGTGATTGGCTGATTAAATTACTAGACATTTATTTATCCGATCCAACCCCGCTCCCAATCCGGTTTCTTGATGACATCATAAAATTAGTGTTAGGCGGATACGGCACCAAAGACGGAGTTGGTCTCACCGATTACGGTGTGTTGGTGATTGATACGGATGGTTCAATCGCTAAAAATGACACTTTAAAAAGCACTTTTAACGGAGCTGACCGCTTCGCTGAGAATTGGTCGGTTTATACTCATAATCTGGCGGAAGTTTTTAATTCCGATGAATATGCCGAATATCACGCATCGCAGCAACCCAGTTCGCCGATTTGCCATTCCTGTCCTGAATTAAGGGTATGCGGTGGCGGAATGACCCTCCATCGGTGGCGGGACGATAACGGGTATGATAACCCTTCTATCTATTGCAACGACCAAAAATTATTAATCGGAAAGGTTCGGCAAACATTAGCAGAAATACAATTAGCCATATGAAAATCGATGAGGTATTAAATTTTTCCGAGATTAACTATTGCGAAAAACCGTTTGAATATTTCACCTCTGCCGAAATATTTTCTGATGATTTTGATTTAGTCCTATTGGACTGGCTGGAAAAATATGACTCTTGGGAATTGGTCGAAAAAGACTTTTATGAGCAGTATGAGTTTAGTGTCTTAGATATTCAATTGCCGCCTCATTTGTCGTTCTTTCAAGAAGCGGCATCGCTGGAAAAAATCAAATCTAAAATAGAAGAGATATTTGAGACGCAGTTAAGTAATAAAATTGATTCTAGTGTTCATAAATTGGTTGCGGGACAACGAATTAGAATCCACAATGATTTTATTCCGGGACAAGAATCATACCGATTACTTATTCAACTTAATCGCGGTTGGAGCGAACAAAACGGTGGACTTCTTTTGTTTTTCAACAGTGGTAACCCGGCGGATATTCATAAACTAATTCTGCCTGTTCACAATAGTGCGGTAGCATTTAAGATTTCTCCGAATTCCAACCACGCCGTTTCAACTGTCTATGAAGGCGGACGATTCACTTTGGTTTACTCTTTTTACGATGCAGAAAGATGAATTGGCTGAAAAAATCAGATTATCAATTGAAGATTCGAGTATTCCTTTGTGGTTTCCGAACCTTACCTCGTCTCTTGCAGAAACAGGTTGGGAATCATTGAAAAATGAACTTGGACTAACCCCGTCAAATTACGGAACTGCAAGGATACTGACAAACAAAATAGATGCTTCTATCTCTGTCTTTTCTTTTAGCAATATACCTTTTTCGATTGAATTACTGCCAAAAGACCTGACGGATAAATATTCAGATTCACAAATTGATTTTTATAATGCCGAAGAGTTGTCCAAACTGACTGTTTTAGATTGTCTTGCAGAAGCTGTTGAGTTAATCAAACTCGTGCCGAGTCTTAGCGAAAGCGTGTTTACATTAGTTAAATCATTACATTTGATAAAACTTGCCGATGACAATTATGATGTCAGTTTTAGTGAGCCGAACCTTTCGTTTTCGATATTTATTTCTGTTCCTAAGAATAGAATTAAAGCCGATTCTTTGAGAGTTGCCGAAGCGATTGTGCATGAAGCAATGCACTTGCAATTATCATTGATAGAAAAAGTAGTGCTATTAATTAGCTCAAATGAACAGAAATTTTATTCTCCTTGGAAACGTGAGTATCGAAATTCAACAGGAATTCTTCACGCTTTATATGTTTTTAGAGTAATTGAATCTTTTTATAAGCAATTGAAATTAAACAATCATTTTGCACTGATTGATGTAGGTTTTATAGAAAAACGTGAACGTGAGATTTTATTGCAACTAAGTGAGATTAAAGAATTTTCAGGAAGTTCTGACTTAACTGAGTCCGGCTTTCGGCTCACTAAACGGTTGTTGGACTAAAAAATCTTGCACTATTAAAAGAAGAAGTGAAAGACTGTTCTTTTGACCGGGCTTTTAGACTTCAGTTAAACTCAAAGAACGACGATTTAAAGACACTTGATAGGGTTGCAGAATAAGGAAGAATTAATGCCGAAAAAAGAAGATTTGATTTACTTTTTATCACTTGAACTAGAAAATGTTCGCTGTTTTGGTTCTCCGATGCAGTCTCTCGACCTTACTGACGGTGGAGGAAATCCTGCACGTTGGACGCTACTTCTTGGCGAAAATGGTTTAGGCAAAACGACATTATCAGAATGTCTGCTTTGGATGCAATTTGTGCCATCGTCAGGCGAAAGTCCCGAAAAACTCAATAATCCAAAGAAAGGAATTACTAAAGGACCTATGGAGCCGAGTTTGCCGGAGGCGGCAAATGACCTAATAGAGAGTTTTATTCGGATTGGTTGTCAAAAATTAGACATCAAAGCTAAGTTTTCACAGGGATTATCACTTACTAAAACCTTATCCAAAAAAAAGAAAAATTTACCGATTAAAACTGGGATTAATGTCTTCTTTAAAAACCAAAAACTTGAAAACTATATTATTGATAAAGAGCATAATTCAAAAATTGAAGACTTATTAGCCGGAAAATATAAAGAGCCATTTATCATCACATATGGTGCGAGTCGGGCAATCGGCAAAATCAGCATCTATGTAGATGAACTGGAAGAAGAGGATTCCAGAAGCAATTTTCTCTATAAACGTCTTTCCGAGAGGACGGAACTTTATAATGCCGAAGAGATTCTGCGTTACTTTGAAACTAAGGCTTTGAAGAGCAGAGAAAAAATACCGAAGAATGGTAACGGTAAAGAGACTTCCGAAGAACTTCTGTATAAAAACTTTAAGCAAATAATCGTTGATATTTTGCCAATTGATGAGATAAATATTAAGGATATAAAAATAGATGATGGACTAATGTATCTCAACAATTTCTCAGGTAAGGACATACCTTTTACTGCCCTAAGTTTAGGGTATCAAACTACAATTTCTTTAGCTATTGACATCGCTTGGCGGCTTTTTCAAAATTATCCAAAAAGTAAAAAACCACTAGACGAACCAGCCATCATCCTAATTGACGAGGTTGATTTGCACCTACATCCACGTTGGCAACGCACCATCATAAAGAAGTTAACGAATATATTCATCGGCACACAGTTTATTGCAACATCGCACAGTCCGCTGATGGTGCAAGCGGCAAATGATATTAATCTTGCTGTATTACAAAAGGATGCTGACAAAACACAACTGACTCGCGTTGAAACTTTTGATGTCAATCTTGCTGTATTACAAAAGGATGGGAACAAAGTGCGGATTGAGAACGATTTAGAAATCGTGTATGGATGGCGAGTTGACCAATTACGAGTTGACCAAATACTCAATAGCCCGATATTTGGCATAGATGATTCTACGCGCGGAACGAAGAGCGAAAATCTTTTTAAGGAAAGATCTGAATTGTTAAAGAAGCTTTCGCGGACTCCTAAAGAAGAATCGCGTTTGACGCAAATCCGCGAAGAAATAAGCAATTTACCGACAGCATCAAGCATGGAAGATATGGACTTCATCCGGCGGGCTACTGCTTTGCTGGAACAAAAGCAAGGCGAAAAGAAATGATTCACATCAACAAACCTCCTGACCCACGCACAAAGTATATGCGAGATAAGGCGGCTAAACAGATCAAGGATGATTGTGATGCGTATGATCTCGACTCTAACGCATATCATTCGACTGAAGATAATAGAAAGAAATTGCCGGTCGTTGAATCTATTTATAAAGCTAATGGTGTTAAGGATGCGCTTATTTTAGCAAACTACGTTGAAGGAGATAAAAAAATTGGAAAATGTTACTTTTGCGAATCACATCTACCTCGAAGAGATCTTCATATTGAACACTTTCATCCTAAGAACGGTTTCAAAAAGTCACGAGATAGCAATGAAGAATATCCCGGTTATCATTGGTTAGCCTACGATTGGGATAATTTGTTGCTTGGTTGCTCTGAATGCAACGGCATTAAGGGAACAATTTTCCCGATTGTTGATGAAATAAATCGCGTTCGTTCCCATATAAATAAAAATAACCTCAATGCAGAAAATTCATTACTGATTGACCCGACTGAAGTGAACAAAGATCCGCGTAATCATATTCGTTTCTTGGATGATGCTCCTAATCCGCAGGATCGAAAGGGGCAAAAAACAATAGAAGTGCTAAGGTTAGACGGCGGAGAAGGTGGCAAAGAACGCCCGTTTCTCAAAGAAAAGCGTCATAAACTTTTTCACGAGGAGTTATGCTTTCGCAAAAAGTTTTTGGAGAAAGCTAAAGAATATATGGATGACGTTGAAATACAACTATTGGCGGCGGAAGCCAGAGATTATTTAGCAAAAGCAAAACTCCCAGAAGCAGAATTTAGTTCAATGGCACAGGATTTTCTTGCGGATTGGGATATTGATTCTTAATAGGACTTTCGCTTAACTCAAATCACAAAGCCGGAATCGTTGGATTCTGAAGTTGCGATTTGAGATATTCTGTAAATAATCCATTCCTTAATTGATAAACTGTTTTCTTCATTTCTTGGGCTTTCACCTTGATTGAGAC
>JANOEF010000037.1:0-2512 GCA_031413075.1 Acidobacteriota bacterium
TATGTTATACAACAATTTAGCTGTTTTGTAACGCCTTTCTCTGATATTTTCTAACCCCTTATTTTGAAAACTCTCAAACTGCTTTTAGGGGATTATCTGGTTTTCAGTTATTATCAAACTTAATTTTTGGAACTGCCCTTATATTTGCTTCTTGAAGTTTTTGGAGAACCAGCAACCAGCAACTTAAATAAACATTGCTTTCATTTTTTCACTTTGCTATACTCGCATCGCTCCAACTTAGTTTAGTGATTTTCGTATAGCAAATTCTTTTTACTTAAGAGTTTCCCCCTGTTTTACTATGTATAAACAAACTCTAGCCTTGCGTTACCTTGTAATACTAGTGATTACTCCTATTACTTTTTTTCTGTTCTCATGCGTTGATTTGATCAAAAAAAGTGTAAAGTGTTTGCCTCCACCATCAGAAATTGCTGATTCCTTTTCTAAGCCTACTGAAAATTTAATTACTGATATTTACTTTGACAGCACACTTTCGATGCAAGGTTTTGTTCAGACTCATTCATTTAGTTATTATCAACAAACTATTCCCTTGCTTGAACGACCTATAATAAATTTGGGAGGACAAGCCAATTTTTACAAATTCGGCACTATAGTTCGAGAGGAGAAACTGCCTGAACGATCTTACCGTGATGCGGATAAACCGTCTTTTTATACAGATCAAGATTTAGTATCAAAAACTGAAATACAAAAGGTAATAGACAAAGCAAACAACAATCATCTTACAGTGATTATTACTGATTTATTTCAAGAAGAATCTGATATTGAAATACTTAGTTCCAAAATTAAGGATAAATTCATTAATAATAATTTGGCAATTGGCATTCTTGCTGTCAAAAGTCAATATAAAGGTGTTATTTATGATGTTGGGCGACGTAAAGAATCTTTTCCTTACGAGCAAGAAGATGTTGCAAATTTAAGACCATTTTACCTTTTGGCCCTTGGAAAGCATTCCGATATTGCTCGCTATTTTGATGGACTTTTACAAACGGAAATGTCAACTTTTCCTGTTACAAAGAGTCTTATTATTTCGTCACAACTTACGGAAAACTTTACTCCTTTTTCTACAGTTGAAACGAGCGACATCAAAGGTCTTAATGAGGTAACAGGAGTTTTGGTCGATGGAGCCAATCAAGGAAGTAATTTCAAGGAGTTTACAGTTAAAAACTTGCCTTCACATTATTTCGAGACTGAAATCCCTTTCAAATCGTTACCCAATATCATGGCATATAGCCAAATCAAATCAGTTATTAATCCATGTTTGTGTCAGATAAATCAAGGTTCTCCTAATATTGCCAATAATATTAATAATAATTCGCCAATTGTTTCATCCACCACTATATCTGCGTTGGAAATCAATGCAAATTTCAATGATGAGGCAAAATCTGAATCTACAACAAAGGAAGAAAACGCTAACCAAGAATCTTCGACTGAGCCGGTAAAACCTCAATCAAAGAATCGAGATAAAATTAATGTCAAAATAAAGGTATTTCCTGAAAAACTTGAGCCGCAATCCACCAATTGTTTTCGTCTTTCGCTTTATGCTTCAAAAAATAGTTTACCCGATTGGGTTGCTGATTGGAATATGTCTGTTCAGCAAATTGAAGAGTGGAAAAAGAAGGGAACTCCTTTTGATGGAAGCAAAACTTATAATCTTTCTCCATTTTTGCAAACAATATTAAATACAACAAAACCAAAGGTTGCTGATTTTTATTTATTTGTTAAGTAGTTTTATTGCGTTATTTATAATTTTGAAAAAAACTCAAAGCTCACCCTTAAATGTGGAATTTGTAAAGTCAAATTCCATTTTTGAACCAATAGTTTAACTATTTTCGCATCAAAAATCTTAGAATGGTTTTTGGGGAGGTCTAAATGAGACGATTTTTAGTCGGTATTGGAATTGCCATTGGCATATTTATTGTAGTTTGGTTTTTCCTACTACCTTTTGAACAGTCTATTCTTGAAAATAATTATCAAGTTTCGCCAATTCCCGGTATCAAACAAACGGTTTGGCTTCAAAATTTTTTTCTTGTTGGTGTTTATTGTCTTGGATTATCAATAGGCATCACTATCGTTTGGCAATTATTCGGACAATTTTCCATCCACATTAGTTCAAGCTGGCTTGAAATTAGTCGCGGAGTTTGGATAGCCCTATTTGTTCTTTTGCTTTTGACTGTTTTAATCGGAGGGTTTTTCCTAAATTTTCTCACTCAAGACTCGGGGAGATACTATGCTTCAGCTTTTTATGCCTTAAATGGATTTCTTATTTATTATATCAGTTCACTATTTTCTTCTCCAACCAATGTGAAGTTTGCCCCGTGGGGTTCAAAATTCTTACCGTAAAGGTTCTCAAAAGGAGTGTAATCTATGAGTTATTATGCAATTGGAATTGGCGGCACTGGAGCAAAATGTCTTGAATCTTTAATTCATCTATCCGCGGCAGGTTTAATGCCTGATGCAAGTAAAGATCTTTATCTACTATTTGTAGATTCTGATC
>JANOEF010000038.1:0-3108 GCA_031413075.1 Acidobacteriota bacterium
TACAATGGACAATGGACAATCAAGAAAACCCTAAAACCAAAGTTACTCAACTATTTGCAAACTTTTCTTGATTTTCAATAGATTGCAATACTTTTGCTGACCTGCTTATCTCATTCTTTCCTATGAATAAGCAGGTCAGCAAAAGTTCTGCGGCATTTTGAAAATTAAGAAAACCTGGCAAATAATTGATGACATTTGGCTTTTAGTATTTCTTAATTTTGCATTTTGCATTTTTAATTTTGCATTACTGCTTACTTTTTGACATCTTCATAACCACCTTCAATCGTTCAAAATAACCGACCGAATCATTCATTTTGAGAGTTTTTTCGGCAGTCTGAATAATATTCTTACAATTATTGTTAAACATTGTAAATATATGTTGACAGATTTTGGCAGGTGTTGTAAATTTAATTTGATGACGATGTTAAGTCATTAAATCCTGTCGTCACCTGATAACTCGAAAAATTCGCTTTGGCAACCGCAAGAAATTTAAGCAGTTGTGCTCATACATAAAAAAGAAAACGGACGGTGTTTTTGACTGATCTTTCAGTTTGATTCCATAAAAAGACCTATCTAACCATTAGCAAATCCGAAAAAGGTGGCAGAACCATCCCCAAAGTCAAAAACCCGATTCGTTTAGCGAAAAACAAAAATAAAATGGATTTGGCAAAAATATTTAGTGAAATGCGAAAGCAAAAGGAGTGTGGAAGATAATGCTATTCGGTAAAAAGAAAAGCGTTGCCGGGCTTGATGTCGGTTCGAGTTCAATCAAAGCGGTTGAATTAACGGGCAAAATGAATAATTTGAATTTGGTCAGTGTCGGCTTTGAAAATTTGCCCAGTGATACCGTCATTGACGGGCAAATTATGGAGTTGAATATTGTTTCCGAAGCCATTCAAAACATTTGCAACAACTATCAAATCAAGGCAACTCAAGTAGTGACGGGCGTTAGCGGACACTCGGTCATCATTAAAAACATAATATTGCCGCCCATGACCCATGATGAGTTGGAAGAATCAATTGACTGGCACGCCGAAGAGCATATTCCCTATGACTTGGCGGATGTCACCTTGGATTATCACATCACCGAAGAAAGTGCAGATGCGACGCATGTTCTCATCGCCGCCTGCAAACGTGAAAGAATTGACAATATCAAACAGGCTATTCAGCTTTCGGGTAAACAACCGGTGGTGATTGATGTTGATACTTTTGCTCTGCAAAATTGCTATGAAGTCAATTATCAACCTGCCCCAACGGATGTCGTAACTTTGCTTAACATCGGGGCTTCGACCATGAATATCAACATCGTGAAAGGCGGAAGATCGCTTTTTACCCGCGACATCACAGTTGGCGGAAGCCAATTTACCGATGTTTTACAACGAAGTTTGGGCATCAGTTTTCAACAAGCAGAAGCCGTCAAACGCGGAGTTGCCGACGCGGCCGAAAATGTTTCGGAAAAAGCCATCGAGCCGCTAATGCATAATGTGATGGAAATGGTCACGATGGAAATTCAAAAAACATTCGATTTTTACCGGGCGACCGCTGAGGACGGCGGCGTAACGGTGCAAAAAATACTGCTCTCGGGCGGTGGCTCTAAACTTGAAGGGTTAGCACAGCAGCTTTCCACCAGCCTTGAATTACCGGTCGAGATTTTAGACCCGTTCCGTCAAATCAAAGTGGATGCCCGCAAATTTGACCCTGATTACCTGAGCGAAATTATGCCTGAGATGGCGGTTGCCGTTGGTTTGGCACTAAGAGGAGTGGAAGCATAATGATTAAGATAAACCTTTTAGAATCAGTAACAGACAGACAAATCGGAGCCGTCACTGCAGTTGACAGAAAAGTTTCTAATCCGGTTTCGAGACTAATTTTGATGGCCATTGCGGTCATGGCCTTATTGGTGATCGTGGTTGGCGTAGATGTCGTCAGCAGTCAGATGAATAAAGCCAAAGCTGAGCAAGAATTAGTTGTTCAAAAAGAAAAAGAGAAGCAGCTGGAAACGGTTATCAAAGAGCAAAAAGAGTTGGAGCAAAAAATTAACAACATTGATACCCGGATTAATGCCATTAAAAAATTACGGGCCTCGCAAGCCGGTCCGAGTGCTGTGTTAGAGGCTTTGCGCGAAAGAATCGGAATGACTCCGGGTATTTATCTGGAAAGCGTTGAACAAAAAGGGGATCAATTGACGATTAAAGGTAATTCGCCGGATGAAGGCGCAGTTGCCAGATTCGGCAGCAGCCTGGAATTTTCGGGCGGACTCTTTTCAAATTTAGGGATTGAAACTCAACGTAAAGATATGCCGAATGCGACTCCGGTAGCTGCTAATGATACGGCCGCGCCAGTTCCGCAAATCGTTAATTTTACGATTCGTTGTGCTTATACGCCTTCAAAAGCCGGAAACAACAATAATCAAATGACGGCGGGTAATAATCCGCCACCCACTGGACAGCCGACGGCGCCCAATGGACAGCCGGTCGCTCCTTCTTCTCCTTCTCCTTCTGCTCAACCGGCGCCCAACGGACAACAACCTCCGCCGCAAACCGCCAAAAACTAAAACCCGTCATTTGAATAAAAGATTACATTGTGTTGACCACAAGAGGATATTAAAAGTATGGAAAAGCTAAAAGCACTTGCCTGGTATTGGCAACTGACGATGATGGTAAGTATGGCGGCTCTGATGTTTGCCGGAGTGATGTATTTTGTCACGAGTCCGACCCGGGCCGAAACGCAAACTTTGAACGACCAAATTTCGCAACTGCAAGCCAAAAATCAAGCTGCTGAAATCGCCACTCAGAGAATCAACGAATTTCGCTCGCTCTATGCCAGCAAACAGGCTGAATACGACGAATTAAAAGTTCTGTTGCCGGAAGACCGCGAAATCACTAATGTTTTGCAAGGACTTCAGGATACAGCTCGTGACAGTCGTCTGATCGTGATGCGTTTTAGTCCTCGTGATGACACTCAACAAGAATTTGTGATGGGAAAACCCGTCGAAATTGAAGTTGACAGCAATTTCAACAACTTGCGAGACTTTTTTGACAAGATGGCAAAACTGCAACGGATTGTTTCGATTACCGATTTTAGTTTGAAACAACTCGATAAACAGAC
>JANOEF010000039.1:0-13826 GCA_031413075.1 Acidobacteriota bacterium
ATCAACGTATTTTATCTAAGTATTGTGTTCATTGTGTTTGTAGTTTTACTTAGAAATTCAAATCTAACGATTTTCAATAAAAATAATTCGGTTAAGTCTTTTATTTGCAACAACATTTTTTTACAAGCGAAAGTCCTATTATATTAAAAATAAAAATTGAATAAGTATGTTTAATACAATGGTTTGTCCGCACGCTCCTTTGTTTAACCAACTGATTTTGTAGTTCTGAAGATTAGGCATTTTTGAACAAATTCTTGTAAATTTATCCAAAAATTTGTAATTATTTTAGGAGGAAAGATGAAAGTAAGAAAAAATAAACTGGCAATGCTGCTACTTGCGGTTGGTATCTTAATTGGACTGACAGAGGGAGTTTTTGCCCAAACCATAACTGCCACATTAACCGGAACAATTTCCGATTCAAATAATGCGGTAGTTGCAAACGCTCGCGTCGAAGCGACAAATCAAGCCACTAAAAACGCTTTTAATGCCCAAACCAACACTTCGGGATACTATACGATTCCGTTTTTACCGATTGGTGAATATGTGGTCACGGTTGAAGCAAAAGGGTTCAAAAAGGTGGTTTCCTCTCCGATAAAGTTAGAGGTCAATCAAACTGCCCGGGTCAATCTGGAAATGACCATCGGTGAAGTTACCGAAACCGTCACGGTCGAAGATGTGGCCCCGGTTTTGCAAACCGAAACCGCTAATGTCGGAACGGTTATTTCGGGCAACACCACCAATAACTTGCCATTGAACGGACGTAATTTTCAGTCATTGACGCTTTTGGTACCGGGAACGGTGACTCCGGCGGTCAATTCATTCACCTCGCTTTCGCCCGGAGCTTTCGGCGGCCGTCCATATGTCAACGGAAACCGTGAGCAAACAAACGCCTTTTTGGTTGACGGAATTTCGGTTGACGAAACAATTGACAACCGGATCGGGTTGAAGCCGAACGTGGATGCAATCGCCGAATTCAAAGTTGAAACAAGTAATACTTCGGCCGAATTTGGAAACGTCGCCGGAGCGGTGGTTAATGCCACGATCAAATCCGGAACCAACCAGTTTCGAGGAAATGTTTTTGAATTTTTCCGTAATGATGCACTTGACGCCAATCTGTGGGCCAACAATCGGGTCGCGGCTCCGAAACAAAAACTGCGTCAAAATATTTTCGGCGGAACTTTTGGCGGTCCGATCGTCAAGGATAAAGCCTTTTTCTTTTTTGCTTATCAAGGGGCAGACCAACGCACCGGCGGCGGCGCGACCAGAACCGTTATTCCGACCGCCTGGAGAGGCGGCGATCTATCGGGTGTCTCGGCTTTTATTCGTGACCCACTGATAGGCGGTCTGTGTCAGGCCACGCCGGCCAGCCCGACGCCCGGCGTAAATTATCAAGCCGCGTGTTTTACCGGCAGCCAAATCCCAACCGCCAGATTTAGCGCGGCTGCCAAAGCCCTCTTTGCGAGCCAAAGTTTGTATCCATTGGCTAATCGAGCGGGTAATTCAAACAACTATGTCACAACTTTTGCGACTAAAATTAAGGCTCATCAATTTGATTTCAAAGTTGATTTAAGACCGACAAACAAAGACACCATTTCGAGCCGATATTCGTTTGCCGTCCAGGACGAAACGGGTCTTAAGGGGGCGTTGCCGACCGATTTGACCGGACTCAGAAAAGGCCGTCCGCAAAACTTTGTTTTCAACTACACTCGATCAATTACGCCGACCATCATCAACGAAGCCCGCTTTGGCTTTAACCGTGCGGTTTTCGTGGTGGATGCTTTTGACTGGGCGGGAGTCGGAAATGCCAATGCGACTTTGGGCATTGCCGGCGGCCAGGCAATTCCGGGATTGAGCAGAATCGGCATTACCGGTATCAGCGATATCGGAACTCTGGCTGTGACGGAAGACAACAAAACCGTGACCTGGCTTTTTGCTGATAACCTGACCATGATCAAAGGCAACCACACGCTCAAAATGGGCGGTCAATGGCAAAAATATGTTCAGGATCGTTTTTACCCCGGTAACAACGGAATGCTTGGCTTTTTCAGCTATGGCAACACCTTTACCGGTTCGGCAATTTCTGACTTTCTGCTCGATACCGTAACCAGTAAAGGTTTAGGCAGTCCGACTTCTGACCCCTGGACACATTTACAGGACCGGCTCGGAATCTTTATCCAGGACGATTGGAAAGTCAAATCAAATCTGACCTTAAATCTTGGGATGCGTTGGGAATACAGTTCTCCGATCGTGGAAAAAAACGATCGTCAGGCGAACTTTGATATTAAAACCGGCGCGTTTTTAGAAGCCGGTAAAAACGGTAACAGCCGCGCATTGTATGATCCGTTTTACAATGCCTGGGAACCACGCCTCGGTTTCGCCTGGTCACCCGGTAAATTCGACGGAAAACTCGTTTTACGCGCAGGTTACGGAATCGTTCAATTTATGGAAGGAACCGGAGCGAATCTGAGACTTCCGCTGAACCCGCCGTTTTTTGCTGAATCCGATGTGCCCTACGACTCAAGCTGTATCGCTACCAACTGCAATCCGGCAGACGCCGCCCGGGTCAATCGGATTGTGACCGGATTCACCGGACTGGTTTTACGCAATACGCCTTCGGGATTGATTCGTGTTTGGAATCCAAAACTCCGTCCGCAATTTACCCAGCAATGGAATACGTTTGCCGAATATCAATTGATGAAGGAAACTTCTTTTTCAATCGGATATGTCGGACACAAAGCTGACCATTTGATCGCTCCGACCGATTGGAACCAACCACTGCCGGGCACCGGCGACCCGTCCACCTGGCTTCCGGCTCAGAATCGCCGGCCGCTTTTTGGCGTTTTGCCTTTGGTGACCGCCATCAGTGGAACCGATTCGTGGTCGCGTAGTAATTATCATTCACTGCAAGCGAGTCTGCGCCGCCGATTTTCCAAAGGACTTGAATATTTAGCTTCATATACTTATGGAAAAGTCTTAACAGATAATCGCGGTTTTTACGGCTCGGGCGTTTTTGCCGGAGACCAGGGCGCATATGCTTCGAATAACTACAATCGCACGTCAGATTACGGTCTCGCCTTCTTTGATGTGAAACATAACTTTACGCTCTCGGGTAGTTATGAAATACCTGTCGGTAAAGGCAGAACTTGGGGAAATGATTGGAATCCGGTGGTCAACGCTATTTTAGGCGGCTGGAATCTGAGTACCATTTTCAATTTCAAGAGTGGTTTTCCGATTACCGTTTTTGACACCCGGGTGACGGCTTCGTCATTACAGGCTCCGCGCGCCGGTGCCTTCCCGCGTCCGAACCGGCTCGGCAGCGGAATCCCGTCGAGTCAATCCCTTAATCAATGGATAAATGCGGCGGATTTTGCTTCACCGGCTCTCGGGACCTTCGGAAATTCCGGCGTTGGGATTATGCGAGGTCCAAACTATGGGCAAATTGATCTGACGATCGGTAAAAAATTCGGCATTCGTGAAGGTCAATATCTTGATCTGAGAGCCGAGTTTTTCAATTTTACCAATCATCCTAATTTTACCCTGCCCGTCAGAAATTTAGGTGACCCGGCTAATTTCGGGAAAATTACCAATACTATTAATGAATCACGCCGGGTCGAATTTGTCGTGAAATATTACTTTTAATTCTCGGATTTAATTCCGTCGAATGTTGGCCGCCGAATTTTTTCAGATTTGGCGGCCTTTTTGTTTTTGCCTGCAAAACTAGGGCATCATATTTGCTTTACAAAAAATCAGTTTAGGTTTATAACCTTTTATTAACGCCTTAAGTTTTAGTTAATTTCCATTAAACATTGAGAATATCGTATTTTTGTGCAATTTTTGTTTTGAATAAACTATAACGAAAATTTGAACATAATTCCAAAAATCTAAACAAAACTTATGGCAAGCAATCTTAGTTAACACAAAAAACATAACGAGGGAATAAAAAATGAGGAAAATAGTTTCATCAAATTTGGCTTTTGCTTTGATAGCATTAGGACTATGTTTGGGTTTGAATAGTTTTGTCGCTGCACAAACCGTGAGCGGAACCATGCAGGGACGAATTACGGATTCAAATGGTGCGGTCGTTCCGGGAGCGACCATTACTATTAAGAGTCAAGATACGGGACAAACGCGAACCGTCACGAGTAATGGCGAAGGATTTTTTAACGCACCTTTTTTGCCGATTGGAAATTACACGGTTGATGCTACTCGTCAGGATTTTAACAAAGTTGTCAAAGACGGGGTCAAAGTTCCTTTGAATGATACCGCTGTGGTCAATTTCCAGCTTGATCCAACGGTCAAGGGCGAGGTCGTTATTACCGCCGAGAATCCCACCATAAACACCTCAAACGCGCAAATCGCGGGTAGTTTAACCAGTGAACAAATAACTGAACGACCCGTTTCTAATCAGGCCAACTTTTTGACCTTAGCTGAAACTTTTACGGGATTTCAGGAAAACCCGACATCCGGGCAAAATAACCCGACCGCCTCTTCGGGTTCTTCGATAAATTTTAACGGCACCGGAACACGGGGAGCCACCTTTCAAATCAACGGTGTCAATAATGATGACTCGTCTGAGAACCAGAATCGGCAAGGCGCCTCGTTGGCGACGGTTAAAGAATTTCAGGTCATCACCAATAATTTTACCGCCGAATTTGGACGCGGATACGGCGCGGTCGTTTTAGTTCAGACCAAACAAGGAACTAATAACTATCGCGGTGAAGCCTATTGGTATCACAATGATAGTGCTTTGAATGCCAATTCGTGGACAAACAACTTAAATGGCACAAAAAAACCGGTTGATCGCCGAAATCAATTTGGCGGCGTCTTTGGTTTTCCGCTCTTTAAGAATAAACTATTCGGCTTTATCAGCCTTGACCATATCGAAGAAACCGGCGGCGGCGGTTTTACCAGAGACATTTTCACCCCGACCGAAAAATTGCAGTCCAGTTGGTTTAATAAGACTCCGGCAAATAATACCCCGGCCAACGTGGCATTTATCCAATCTGTTTTGGCGCGATTCGGTAATTTGACGCCAAACGCCCCGGCCTCTTCTTTCAGGACTTTCGCCGGAGTTCAGAACCGGGACTTTCCGGCCAGAGACTATTCCGGACGATTCGATTGGAACGTCACCAACAACGATACGGTTACCGGGCGTTGGCAATATACCCGACAGATCTTTAAGGCTGATGACATCATCATCGGAGAACGCGCCGACCAAAATCACCATCAAAACAGCGGCGGGTTGACCTGGACTCATATTTTTTCGCCCCAATTGGTTGGTGAGTTCCGTTACGGATTAGGTTTACGGACAACTTTAGTCAATATTACTGCCGGGAATAACACGCCTATCATCCGTTTCGGTTCAAGTCCCGTTTCAGGCTCAATCATTGGTAATGCAGGAGCCTTTCCGATTCAACGGTATCAGACCGATAATCAATTTGTTTACAATATTTCAGCCGTCATCGGCAGTAGCCATTTTGTCAAAGCCGGAACTGATATTCGTCGTCAAATGCTGGATGATTTCGCAGATAATTTTTCACGCGGTTTCTACAATATTACTGCTACTTGCGGCGGTGTGGCTTATGCCACTTCTTATGAAGCCTTTTTGAACGGTTGCACAACTACCTTTCAAAAAGGCTTCGGTCCGTTTTTCCTGGAAAATCGGATCAATGAAAGTAATTTTTATGTCGAAGATAACTGGCGAGTGTTTAGCAATTTAACGCTCAACATCGGTTTTCGATATGAATATGTGAGCGCACCGAAAGAGAATGCCGGGCGGATCAATTACGGTTTTGGCGATGACAAAAATAACTGGGAACCGCGGGTCGGTTTTGCCTATACACCGTCCTTTGGCGACAGTTGGATCGCTAAGAAACTATTCGGCAATCCGGGGGATTTTGTCATGCGCGGCGGATATGGAATCTACCACGGAAGACTTTTCCAATCAGTCTTTTCACAATCAGGTGCCACAGTTAGATTTAATCCGCCAAATGCTTTCTTTTATAATCAAACCGGTGCGACGACAGCTCTTTTCACACCCAATAATCTTACCGACCCGACCAACGGCTTTGTCTTTGTCCCGGGTCCTCAAACGACTCGTCATAGCGAGGCGCTGATTGATTCGGGTTTGGAAATGCCATATACCCAGCAATGGAATATGACCTTTGAACGACAGTTGCCCTGGAAATCAGCGGTTAGAATCAGCTATACAGGTAATCGCGGAATTGGATTACCGAGATTTGCACTGGATAATTTACCCTCAAATGATCCAGCCGGAGTGTTGGTGGCAAATCATCCGAATAACGACCCCTTAGTCCTCTATGCCGCAGCTAGTCGGCCAGCCGGCGACCCGCGTGCGGTTGATGTGAGAGGTCAAACGCTTCGCTTGGCATCAAATGCCTTATGTGCCGGAACCGGTTTAGCCGGACTTGCGGTCAATACGACCTGCCCGGTAGCTGTTCCATTAGCCGCCAATGAATATAGTTTTCGTGTTCCCCGCTCAAATGAAAGAAGACCAAATGGTAACTTTACAACTAATACCCAGGTAAGTAATGGTTCGTGGAGCTATTATCACGGGTTGCAAGTTGAATTGACTAAGCGACTGAGCCAAGGATTAAACTTCCAGCTTGCTTATACCTGGAGTAAGGCTATCGACACTACGTCCGAAGCTACTTTTGTTGGCGCCGGCGATTCCAATCAAACGGGTAATGGAACACGTACATCTCGCGGATTGTCGAGGTTTCACACTCCGCATCGTTTGACATTGTTTGGAACCTATCGAATTCCCTTCTTTGCCAAGCGTAAAGATTGGCTGGGACAAACCCTTGGTGGATGGCAAGCTTCAATGGTCGTTAAAGCAGCGCGTGGAACACCATTTACCGTAATCAACGGAAGCGGTACCGACCTAAACCTTGATGGATTTGCCGAAACTCGCCCAGTTTTACTTGATCCAAATATCTATGGAAGAGAGATTGGGGAAAGGGACAGTTCTGAAAATCAATTGCCGAGAACGGCTTTTCGAGCACCAACGGTAGCTGACTTTGGCTGTTGTGTTTTAGGCAGAAACACCTTTTTCGCGGACGGTGGCCTCAACGTTGATTTCGGCTTAACTAAATCCTTTCCGTTACCGTTCGAAGGACATCGGGTGACCCTCCGGGCCGATATGTTCAATGGCTTCAATCATGTTCAGTATGGCTTTCCAAATACAGATTTTACCAGTGCAACTTTTGGAAGAATCACCGGAACAGCCGGCGCTTACGCTCCGCGACGAATTCAAATGTCTTTGAGATATACTTTTTAGACTTTTTAAGAATATTTCAGGGCAGTTATTTGGGCTCAAGTTTCGGCTTGAGCCTTTTTCTTTGGTAAAATGAATTTATGATAGTGCTCAAAAACGCGACCGCAATTTTGCCGGATCGGAAATTAGAGAAAGCCAATATTTTAGTTGATGGCGGGCGAATTGCCCAAATTTCTACTAACAGTCTCAAAGCTGATGAAACGATCAACCTTGATAATCAAACGCTTTATGCCGGATTTATTGATATTCACCTGCACGGTGCGGTTGGGGTGGATACTAATGAAGCAGACACCGCAGGCTTGCACAAAGTGGCTCAGTTCCTGGCCGAGCAGGGCACCACCGCCTGGCTTCCGACCTTTGTGCCGGACTCAACGGAAGTTTATCAAAATGTAATTTCCGCGATTGACGATCTGATGCAAAGGCAGACTGATTTACCGATTGCCCAGATCGTTGGCGTCCATTACGAAGGCGTTTTTGCCAATCGCCAGATGTGCGGCGCCCTCCGTCCTGAGTATTTTAAGACCTTTGCCGGCACCGAACTTGACGAATTGCCGCGACTCGAAACGGGTGTTCATTTGACGACTTTTGCGCCCGAAATTGACGGCGGAATTGAACTCGCCAGGGAGTTGACAGAACAGGGCTGGATAGCTTCGATCGGACATACCAAGGCTGATTTCGGGACGCTCGAAAAGGCATTTGACGCCGGAGCAAAACACGTGACACATCTTTTTAACGCCATGACGGGCGTTCATCACCGGGATCTGGGCGTGGCGGGCTGGGCACTCACCAAAGACGAAATTTCGTGCGAAATAATCGCTGACGGAATTCATGTCCATCCGAAAATGCTCAAATTTGCTCATCATAACAAGCCTTCGGATAAATTGATTCTGGTCAGCGATGCGGTTTCGCCGACCGGTTTAGGCGACGGAGATTATCAGATTTGGGGCGAGAAGATTTCGGTCGTGAAGGGTAAAACCCAAAATGAGCGCGGAAGCATTGCCGGTTCGGTGATTACCGCCCTTGATGCCGTCAGAACGATGCTCAATCTAGGCATTGCGGAGGTTGAGGTTTCCCGAATGGCGAGTTCGAACCCGGCTCGTCTGCTCGGCATTGAAAAAGATTTCGGCGCAATCGAAATCGGTAAACGGGCTGATTTGGTGGTTCTGGATAAAAAGGGAAATGTGACTTTTTCAATGATTGGCGGGGTTCAGGTAAAGATTTGAGAGTGACATGCGGATTTTTTGAGAATGGTGGGCAAAGCCCAATGGCATTAAGATACCGTTGTTTAACACTTTTAGGAAAAGAAATTGCCCGCGAATAAACGCGAATAAACGCGAATCTGATTTTGTTTTATCCGCGAGGTCGGAGAAAATCGGTGGCTGAATTTCCTTAACTTAATGCCATTGGGGCGAAGCTGCGTCGCTAAACGTTCTATTCAGAGGAATATGTTTTGTAAAAATACAAGACAACAGCTCATTGAAGGGTAATCGCATTCGAATCTTTTAATTTTTTCCTGGTCGTCAGGAACACCCCGCTAAAAATCAAAGTTGCGGATAAGATCGTCCACAGCGTGAAATGCTCATCCAGAAAAATGACAGCCATCGAAAAGCCGATGAGCGGCTGCAGATAAACGTAAACTGCCACGGTTGAGGGATTGACCCGGGCCAGTGACCAGGCGATCAGCATATATGGGAGAGTCGTGCTAATAACCGCAATATGTAAAACCATCGCCCAGGTCAGCGGCGGAACTACTGCCAAATCAACACTCGAAAGCGAATATGCGCCGAGCGGAACGCAGATCAAACTGGCAAATCCAAAAATCCAGGCGGTTGATTTGATGGCGCCATTGCGGATAAAAACATCTTTTGAAACAACCACAAAAATCCCGTAACAGAGCGAGTTGAGGATGATCAAAATATCGCCCAGAGTAGTTTCAGACGAAAAGCTGGCCCGGCGCGGATCAATCAATAAAATCACGCCAATGGCGGCTACCAGAATCCCTAAAACTTTGATCAAGCGGAGTTTTTCAACCCCAAAAATGGTGCCGATAATTAGCGCAAAGATTGGGATCGTCACTGCCAGAATTGAAGTATTGGACGCTTTGGTCAGCGACAGACCGCTCACGAAAAAAAGTTGATTGAGCGATACCCCAAAGAAACTCAAAAGCAAAAACCACCAATAATCCTTTCGGTCTTTGGGATGTAAATTCCCCCTCAAACCTTGAATGCTCAGTAAAATAGCGGCGGTGATCCCGACTCGGAACCCGACTAGCGCAATCGGTGGAACGGTCTGCAAAACAACTTTGCCGATCACCGGAAAGGTGCCAAACATCAATTGGATCAGGAGCAGAACAAAATGTGGGGCCAAGGCGTGTCGCGAATCGGTCATAAAAATTTCGACTTGTTGTGATTAGTTGCCAGTTCAGAACTGACGGCTCATCAATTATAAGAATCAATCATAGCATCATCAACCACCTTCCCCGTTTAATTTGAATTAAGAAATTGTCACCTTAACAAATTTTTCATTGCTTAATCTTGATTCCGGCGTATAATACTGCTTAACGAATCCATAATTCAGCAATTTGACAAGGAGAAAATATGATTTTCAATATTATCAGTTGGATAGTTTTTGGTTTAATTGTCGGCGCTATCGCTAAATTTTTAGTTTGGGGAAATGATTCAAACAATCCTATTACAACTATTTTACTTGGCATTGCCGGGTCATTTGTCGGTGGGTTGTTGGCCAACGTCTTATTCAAAAGTAAGGGCGAAAGCGCGGTTCGCTACGGCGGTTGGATCATGTCAATTATCGGCGCGATGCTCCTGCTCGTACTCAAGCGAATGTTCTTCTAGGATAGATTTTCGTCAGATGGTCATTTTATTGATGCCTCAACCCGATAGATTTGAGGCATCAGTTTTGGTTGTCTTCGGTTAATATTTCTGGCTATTCAAACAGAATTTGATCAATTTTTTCTTCTTCGCCCCAGTCAATTCCGTTAAATTCTCCAGCTCGCATTCTGTCTCCCCACGGCACTCCGGCTACTAACAATAGTGTATTGATCCAAGTCGCACAATTTCTATCCAATAAATCATAATCAATCGGTGAGGATTGTGTGTTTTGTTGGTATCTGTAAGCCGCCCGTTCGACTTTGAGCGCAAACTGCCAGCTGCCGCCATCTTTGGGCGTGACTTTGTGTTTTTCCAGATCATAATCAGACCAAAAACCGACTAAATCAGGGTTGAGGACTTCCCTGACCGAATCAACATCGGCTTTTTGATTGGCGATAAAAACCAAATTACCATCCACCACATGACCGCCAAGAGTGACAAATCTGGTTCCGCTTTCCGTCATCGTTTTAGTTTGGAAGAGGTTTTCTGATTCGCCCAAATAAATTAAAATGAATTGATGGTTTCCCCACGGCGGACCGTCCAGATCCCGTGCCGCCCAAAAAATTTCCGCCATAAAATTTCTCCTTAAATTTTTAAGATAAACTTGATTGTAACTTGACTCGATTCGGAAGAACATTTGCTCAATGATTTATTCTACGGCAACAATCCTAATTTCTTTTTCCTTTAAGTGTTGAGAAATAAACTCGGCAAACCCGAGCGCATCGGCACCATCCCCGTGAATACAGACGGTCTCGGCGATGATCGGAACCGTTTCGCCATCGGTGGCCGTCACTGTTCTATTTAAAACCATTTGCAAAACTTGTTCGATTGATTTTTCGATTGAGTCAATCATGGCATGCGGCTCACTTCGCGGAGTTAGACTGCCGTCCGTTTGATAAGTCCGGTCGGCAAACACTTCGCTCGCCGTTTTTAAACCGATTTTTTTAGCCTCCGAAATCAAAAAGCTGCCCGACAATCCATAAAAGATTAAGTTTTGGTCAATTTTCTTGACTGACTCTGCTACTGCCTCCGCTACTGCTCTATCTTTCGCTGCTAAATTGTAAAGCGCGCCGTGTGGTTTGACATGATGAAGAGTAGTCCCAAACGCCTCGCAAATCCCCTTCACGGCCGAAACCTGATAGAGAACAATGTCAAAAATCTCTTGGGTAGATAGCGACATTGCGCGTCTGCCGAACCCCTGTAAATCGGGAAAACTTGGATGGGCACCGATTGCAACCCCTTTTTTTTGTGCTATTTGAACCGTTTCGCGAATGGTGCCGGCGTCACCGGCGTGAAAACCGCAGGCGATATTGATCGAGCTCACAAAGTCCATCAATTCGGCATCATGACCCATCCGCCACGCCCCGAAACTTTCTCCCATATCGCAATTTAGGTCAATTGATTGAATCATTTATTTTCTCTCTTAAATTCGCAGCCAATTTTCAGTAAATTCAAATCCCGCTCAAATTCTAAAGCAATATTTTCGGCTTCTTCAAGCGAAATCATTTGAAAATATACTTTTTCATGAGCTCCGCGTTGGGCCAGAATCGGTAAATCCTGCGCGATGACATTGGCCAGGCGCGGATAACCGCCGGTCGTTTGATGATCGGCCATCAAAATTATCAACTGTCCGGTCGGTAAAAGCTGAATCGTCCCAAAGGTCACGGCAGATGACACTAACTCTTTTTCGTCCAGCAAATACAAGGGATCACCGGTCAGCCGATAGCCCATCCGATCTGAATCCTGCGAGATTTGAAAACTCTTTTTCAGAAAATTTTCTGAGCTGTGCGGAGCCAGCAGATTAAATTCTGCCCCTTCGATGAGTCGGATCAGATTTGAATTTTTACGATAGGGTAAAAAATGCTGCGAAAGTTTCAAAGGGCTTTGAACTTTAAACTTTGAACTTTGAACTTTGAACTCTATCCGGTCGTTTTTTTGGAGCTTTCTACCTTCAAATCCCCCGTTTCCAGCTTTCAAATTAGTGCTTTTACTATTTAACCAGGCATCAATTCTGAAACCGTCCTTGATGCTCAGATATAAACGCTGACCCCAATTTTTATGCGTAAAACTCAGTGTTTGACCTTTTTCAACCCGAATCGTCTGCCAGTTACCTATTTCTTCGGCATCGAGGGAGGCCCCAAAATCAGCCCCGCCGAGCGCAATCAGAGCCGATTCCTCAAACAGAATTTTCGGAGCCGGAAAATGGATTTCAAGTACGGCTTCAGACTCATCATTTCCCAGCAAAATATTTATCAAACGCAAAGCACCTCGATCCATTGCGCCATTTGGATTAACGCCCAAGGCACCATAGCCGCGACGCCCCGGGTCTTGAACGGTGGTTAAAAGACTGTTGGTTAGAAAAAGAATGCTCATTTTGATTTGGGATGTGTGATTTTCGTTTTTGGATTTTCGTTCAGATCATAAAACCGGACTAAATCGCCTGTTTTTAAGAGTGAAATGTTTTCGCTTGCGGGTTGGAACATTTCCAGATCGGTCTGACCGATGATTTGCCACCCGCCCGGCGATTCGAGCGGGTAGATACCCGTCTGTCTGCCCGCAATTCCGACACTTCCCTTTTCGATTTTAGTTCGCGGAGTTTCGCGGCGCGGCGTTGCGATTCTTGGATCTACTTCGCCCAGATAAGCAAAGGCAGGCAGAAAACCGATCATAAAAACCCGATAGAGCCCCGAAGTATGAATTTTGACAACCTCAGCTTGGCTTAATCGGGCACGGAGCGCAACAAATTCTAAGTCCGGCGCAAATTCTTTGGAATAATTGACCGGAATTTTTATTAATCGAGGCTCGATTTTTTTTACCGTTGGTAAACTTTTTAAACCAAATTCGACCAAATTTTTAACGGCCGAAAAAGCATTCGAAAAATTTTCATAATTTTTGCGAACGGTTATTAAATCGTAAAAAACGGTCAGCGATGAATAGGCGGGAATCAGTTCGATAAATCCAGCAAACTTATTTTTCTCAATAAAACAGGCAATTTGGATAACCTTTTCATTAAATTCGACCGAAATTTCATTGCCAAAATCAATGGTCAGCGCATTTTCACTAATGGGAAAGATTTTATAATTCACAATAATGATTTTAGCCTAAACTTTGACAGACTGAAAAGGTTTGGAAATAATCGGTTTAGCGTGTAAGATAATTTTTTAGACTCAAAGGAAGTTTTTGTAAAAATGGAAGCACTTGGAATGGTAGAATGTTACGGGTTGGTGGCGATGATCGAAGCCGCCGACGCGATGGTCAAATCTGCAAATGTCCGTCTGGTCGGCTACGAAAGAATTGATGCGGGTCTGGTCACGGCAATTGTCCGTGGCGAGGTCGGCGCGGTCAAAGCAGCCGTTGATGCCGGGGCGGCAGCCGCCAACCGGATTGGAAAAGTAACGGCCGTTCATGTTATCCCGCGTCCGCACGAAGAAGTTCAGGACGGTGTTCCGGTCATCGAAGACGGTAAAACAACCCGGAAAAAGATTTCAGGTTCGGTACCCGAGTAATAACAGTGAGCAGTAGTCAGTGAGCAGTGAGCAGTAAAAAAGAGGGCGGGTTAACCCGCCCTCTTTTTTATTCTAACTTATTGTAAATCAAGTAATTTGCTTAACTAACCACTGCTCACTGACTACTGCTCACTG
>JANOEF010000040.1:0-6164 GCA_031413075.1 Acidobacteriota bacterium
GCTGAGCGTAGGCTGGCTGACGAAGCAGGCGTCAGCTGCTTTGCTGAAATGCCGCAGATCGGCGAGTTTAACGAAGTACTGTAAGGCGCGCAGGTTCATGTGTTTTCTTGTTTTATGAAAACTGGGAAAATCGTGAATTATGGCAAATCCATATGCAAAGCAAACATTTAGCTGACTATCAGAAAGCAACAGACGGCGCGGTTGAAGAATTAGTATTAAATGAAATGACTGTAATTGGTTAGAACAGCCATGAGACGGACGGGCTTGAGATTTCAAACCATGTTAATTCAGGAATACAAAGAAAGTTGGATCGCAGATTTTAATCAAATAAGACAAATAATTGACGAAGCTCTGATAGATCTAAAGGTCTCGATCGAACATGTCGGAAGCACTTCGATCCCCGCCTTGGCCGCTAAGCCGATCATTGATATAGATATTGTTTTTGCTAAAAATGTAGAATTTGATGAAATCAGACTTGGATTGGAAAGAATCGGATACATTCACGCCGGAAATCAGGGAATTGCGGAGCGAGAAGTTTTTAAGCGGAGTAAAACTGCTCAGACACACCAGATTTTAGATTTCATCGCTCATCATTTATATGTTTGCCCGATCGAGAGCAAAGAACTGCAAAGACATATTTTATTCAGAGATTATCTGATGGCAAATAAAGATGCGAGAGTCGAATATCAAAATATGAAATATGAAATTGCCGCAGACGCTAACCAGGACCGCAAAAAATATGCACAATTGAAGGAAGTTAAGGCAGCAAATTTTATTAACAGTATAATTGAAAAAGCTAAAATCGGTAAAAACCACTAACGCCCCACAATTAAAATAACGGGCAAAAAATTAATTAAAAAATCAAAAAATATGGATCATCAAGCTAAATCAATTCGACCCTTCATTGGGGCCAAAAACTATGAGGTCTCGCGTAAATTTTATCGCGACCTTGGTTTCCGCGAAAGCGTAATCTCTGCGGAAATGTCGTATTTCAGTACCGACGGCTTCGGCTTTTATTTGCAGGATGCCTACGTTAAAGATTGGATAGATAATACGATGATCTTTATGGAAGTAGCTGATGTAACACGCTTTTGGGATGAAATGTCGGCGTTGGAGCTTGCTTCAAAATATGAAAATGTGAGACTGGTGCCGGTTCGTGAACTGCCCTGGGGAAGAGAATGTTTCCTGCACGACCCTTCGGGAATTTTATGGCATTTTGGAGAGTTTAATAATCCTACTTTGTCGGATTGAGTCGATCTGACAATATTTAGCCTGTAACCTTTAAGAACCAAAACGTCCTTAGTTTCAGCCGCCTTCAATTATCTCGCCGTTTTAAGGTAGAATTATTTCTTACCGGACTTTTAAAAATACAAAATTGGTTTTTTCGGGCAAATGGACAAAAACAAACAAATTTACGATGTAATAATTATCGGGGCGGGACTTTCGGGCATTGGGGCGGCGTATCATCTGAAAGATAAATGTCCGCAGACAAAATTTGCGATTCTGGAAGGTCGGTCGGCGGTCGGCGGAACCTGGGATTTGTTCAAATATCCGGGAATTCGCTCAGATTCGGATATGTACACTTTTGGTTTTCCGTTTAGCCCCTGGAAAGATCCGCAGGCGATTGCCGATGGCCCGGCGATTGTCAAATATATCAATGAAACGACCGACACCTTCAAAATCCGCGATCACATTCAGTTTAATAAACGGGTTGTTTCGGCTGATTGGAATTCTGACGCCAAAAAATGGACGCTCGAATTATCAACTGGCGAGATAATCGATTGCAATTTTCTGTTTACCTGTTGCGGTTATTACAATTACGAAAATGGTTACGAACCCGATTTTCCAAATGCCGAAGCCTTCAAAGGCCGAACCATTCATCCGCAAAAATGGGACGAAAACTTGGATTACACCGATAAAAATATTGTGATCATCGGGAGCGGAGCAACTGCGGTGACACTTCTTCCCGAACTCGCCAAAAAAGCCAAGCACGTGACCATGCTCCAGCGTTCACCGACCTATATTCTAAATCTTCCGCGTGAAGATATGATTGCGAATTTTCTCAAGCGGATCTTTCCCGCAAAATTTGCACATCACGCTTCGCGTTGGAAAAATATTCTGATGGGAATCGGAATTTACACGGTTTCGAGAAAATACCCGACGGCCGTCAAAAATTTTTTGAAACGCCAAATCAAAAAAACATTGGGCGAAAAATATGACGACCGGGATTTTGACCCAACTTACAATCCGTGGGATCAACGGCTCTGTTTAGTGCCTGACAACGATCTGTTTGAATCTATCAAACACGGAAAAGCCGAGATAGTGACCGATACGATCAAGTCATTTCAAGCAGACGGAATCGAACTAAATTCGGGAAAAACACTTCCGGCGGATATTATCGTCACTGCCACGGGATTGAAAATCCAACTTTTTGGCGGAATGAAAATCAGCGTGGACAAAAAACCGGTCGAAACGGGTAAAATCCACGCCTACAAAGGAGTTATGTTCAGCGAAATTCCAAATTTTGCGATTGCGATCGGTTACACAAACGCTTCGTGGACGCTGAAAGCCGATTTGAATTGCCAATTTGTTGCCCGCATATTGAATTATATGAAGGAAAACAATTTTTCCGTGGTTGTTCCAGACTTCGATTATGAAAATCAACAATCAGAACCGCTTTTGGATTTCAACGCAGGCTACATTTTGCGTGCCAACGACATTATGCCGAAACAAGGTTCAAAAGCACCTTGGAAAGTTTATCAGAATTATATCAAAGACGTTTTTTCGCTGAAATATGCTGATGTGAAAGATAAGTATTTGGTTTATAAATAATTTGTATCAAACATTTGCACTTTCAATAACTTAACTTTTATCAGAATTGAAAAATCCCAGTATCTTGAGTAAAAAAAGAACCACGCCTAAAATTATCATCCCCAATCCACCCAGTTCAAGATACCCGGCAATAGAAGAATGAAAATTATACCGAGCCAAAAGTTCGGGAGTTGGATCTTGGTATGGAATACCTGCAAAAATTACGTCATAAACAAAACCAGCGATAATAAGCACAAAGCCAGATAAAATAAGCAAGAATATTTTTTTAGCCAATGTCATATATAGAAATCTCTCCAAATTGGCGTCTCTCTCTCTTCAATTATATCTTTTAACAAACTTATTTCATTCGTTTAATCCCTTTTTCATTCATCGTCACCATCGCCGTGCCAACTCTTAAAATGATGATTTTCCCTTGGCGACAAGTGTTGGTTGTTTCAAAAACAATGTCGCCTTTGTCGCCTTTGTCTAATCTATAATCGCCCCAAATTCCGCCTTTTTCGAGGGCAGTTTTCAAATCTTGGCTGGCGTTGGTCAAATCGGCGCAAGGATTATCGGGCAAATAAAATTTAAGTTTATCGGTAATTTGAGCCTTTCCTTTGGCTGGCAAACTTTGGATTATTTCGAGTTTGGATTTGGCTTTTGGTTTTTTAGCGGCTTTTTTTTCTTCAACAATTTTGGCAATTCTTTCATTCACACTTTCCAAAGCGGCTTCCATGACAATTATCCATTCGCTCCGGGTAATTGATTTCGTCGCCGAAGGGTTGGAATTTGCCGAACCGTTAAAAATCTTCGCAATCCAAGTATAAAATTCTTTTTCGGTCACAGTTTTCGTGGGGCGAAAATTTTTATCTGCATCGCAAATATCAATTCCGTAGCGTTCGGTCAGCGATTCAAGGTGAATATATTGATCGTAACTAGCTTTAATATCTTTGATTTGCGATATGGAAGTGATGTTTGTTTGGTTGGCCGAAAAACTATTAAATAATTCGTCAGCCGTAATGTCTTCATCAGTTGAAGCCGCCAATTCGACCAACATATCTAAACTGCTGTTCAGCAAAACCACAAACTCTTCGCGGGTCAGCGGATCGTTTCCCCGAAATTTTTCATCGGAAAATACGCCGTAGCGTTCGACCAAAGATTGTAATGCCAGGTAATGTTTGTCGGTCGGCTGAACATCTTTTACTTGGGAAATATTTGTGATTTGGGCATTTGCCGACATAATTGCCAGCAGGCACACAAAGGGGAGTACTAAAAAAATTAATTTGTTTTTCATATATTTTGTATCAGAGTTTTCTTATAAAAAATTAATTGATAAAAAACAAGAAATTAGACACAGAAAGACGCCGATTGTTTTCAATTATTTCCGAATCCTGAATTTTGTTTTAAGCACGTCAGCAAAAGTTTTGCGATATTTTGATTTGGCCAAATCCTTTATTAAGTCCTTGTATTCTTGTTGGATATCAGGCTTTTTTTATTTTACATTGTCAGTTAGATTCCTAATTTCCGACATTTACCGGGACATTTTGTGACTCATAACTGATTTCCAGCGTACCGCCTTTGGCAGATTGTTGGGCAGCTTTATTTTTACGCACCGTAACTTTCAGAGTAGCTTTGCCGTCCACAAAATTTTTGAGCGAATTAGGTTCGATTCTGACACTTGAGCGGGCTTTGTCAAATTTGATTTCTAAATTAGTCGAATAGTCCAATTCAGGTAATTTTTTTGCATTCAAATTTGAATTTGACGAAGGCGGCGGTGTTTTTTCTGAAACCAGCGAAAACACTACCGTTTCGTCCTGTCCAACCGCCCGCGACAGTGCTATGGTGCCCCCGTTCAATTTGCTGATCGTCAGATTTTGCGGGTTGATCTCTAGCGCCTCAAGGCTGATTTCATTTTCCCAAACTTTGCCGCCGGCATCGGTAAAAGAAAATTTGTGGTTTGAGACAAACTGGTTGGCTGAACCATTGTAATCCGTGCCTTTCAAAAAACCGGGCTTGCTTTCGTTCATTTCTTTGCCGTTATGCAAGATCTTGCTCGGTGCGTCAAGGTCAACGGTTGAGCCGGTCGGACCGCCAACCCGAAATATAGCCATCACCAGGGTATTATTTTTAGTACCCCGAATCGAATAATCCTGGTAGATTTCAGTTGGCGCAACCTTAGTAGATTCAATAGTTTCGGTTGACGCACAGCCTAACACGCCGAAGAGAAAAACAATAAAAACAGGTAAATATTTTTGCAGCATAATTGCCTCCAATCATAATCGCAGAATTTTTGTGTAAATCGGGTCAGAAAATTAAATTTCTTTCCTGAAACTCACACTTTACCTTCAATCGCCAAAAAACGCATCAAAACAGGTCAAGATGTACCAGATTTTTTGAGAGTCATCAACGAAAAATATTATCAACAAGAAGAAATCCGATTGTCGCCGTCTGACATAGAATTGGCAATCAAAAATATATCGAAACCCGTTTCTCTAAACTTAAGGCGGGTTGGAATATTTCGGTTGATTATGCGACAGAGGCAAAAGCAGTTTGTTCAAAATGGGCGGGATTTACTTGTCCGAAATGTAATTCGTCAATGACTGTAACTTGTTGTAAGTCAGATAATTGTAATAAATTAGTTTGTGAAGAAACTGAAAATTTAGGAAAGCGTTGCAGTTGTGTAAATTGAAAATAATAAGCAACAATAACTGTGTAAAATATCAAATTATTAAGCCTTTTTTCTGAATCAAAAGTTTACACTTCGCAAGATTTCGACAAATTTTGGATCATCACGAACCATATCAAAATTTGCACTAACTTTTAGCACGATAACATTATTGTCGTGTTCGGCGATGGCTTTTCGCAAGTATTTAAAGGCTTTTTCACGCTCATTAAGCCCAATATGAACAACTGCAAAATGATATGGAGAAACGTATTTTTCTTTCGCTGTTTCAGTAAGTTCGGTTAGAATTTTCTTCGCTTCCGCCTCATTTCCCGCTTTTCCGTAAAGACAGCCCAAATCTGATTTGAAAAATGTACTGCCATTTGCGGCTACGATTTTTCGGTAGAGTTCAATGGCTTCTGTTTCTCTTCCCATCCTAAATAAAGCACGAGCCTTGTAATGTTGTGCGAAAAGAAAGTTTGCATCCATCTGAAAAACTTTGTCGGTCGTTTCCAAAACTTTTTCAAATTGGTGCGAAATTAGATAAGGCAGAGCGGGTGCGACATTAGTTGAAGGTGAAGTCGGGTCAAGTTCGATAGCTTTTTGCATCTGCACTAAACTTTCCTCAGTTCGATTCTGAAAAGCCAAAAATTCACCATACCATTGTCGGGTTGTAGCGTGATTCGGGTTT
>JANOEF010000041.1:0-5135 GCA_031413075.1 Acidobacteriota bacterium
CTTGCTGCAGAGAAAAGAAAGTTTGGGTGTTACAACGACGGTCGTGGACTTCGCTATTTGCCGACAAAATATTTTATTCAACTTGCTGACTATTCTGGCGGCTTGACCTATACCAAGTGGTTTGACAAAAACTTTCCTGACGACAGCGGCTTTCCAGATTTTTTATTTGAGTGGACAATCATTTTATTTAAAACCGGTAAGACAAAAGAAGCAGAGAAAAAAGCATTTCAAACTTTCTGTAGCAATACTTACCTATTCGTCGAAGGCATGCCCGAGCAAACCAAATCCGGTAATGTCGGTGCAACCATTGGCCCCGACTTCCTGCATTATTTTTGCCGCCTGTGAAGCCGAGGTAGTCATCGCTTTCATCGCCGCTTCGATAGTTTTTTCAGACGCTTTTTCAAACTTAATGCCGGTGCTGATGACGCCGGTTCCGATCGGTTTGGTCAAAACCAGCACATCACCCGCTTTCGCTCCCGAATTTTTGACAACTTTATCGGGATGTATTATCCCCGTCACCGCATAACCAAACTTAATTTCCTGATCATCAACCGAATGTCCGCCAAGGACAACGACATTTTCGAAATTCATTGCCCGCTGTCCGCCCAGCAAAATTTTCCCTAAAACATCCCAATCCCCTTTTTGCGGGTAGCAAACTATCGAAAGGGCTGAAATCGGAGTCCCCCCCATGGCATAAACGTCGTTGAGCGAGTTGATGGCGGCAATTTGTCCGTAAATTTCGGGGTCATCCGCGATAGGTGTAAAGAAATCAACAGTTTGCACTAAGGCGGTGGTTTCATTGAGCCTCAACACACCGGCATCGTCGGAAGTTTCAAAGCCAACTATGACATCCGTCGTAAAATCTTGTTTGGGTAATTTGCTCAAAACTTGAGCAAGATCGCTGGGCGCTAATTTAGCCACTCAACCCGCGCAAGAAACCATTTCCGTTAAGCGTTTTTGTGTCATAACTTGTTGTAAATATTGAGTTTATTCAGCCATCATGAGCTGAAATACTCTATCTAAATCGGACTCCGAGTAATATTCAAACTCTATTTTTCCGGCGGTTCCTTTACTTTCGGGAACGATTCTGACCTGAGTCCCGTATTTTCGCCGAAGTTTCGTCTCAGCCGCTTTCAGATTGGCATCAACCGGCGGCTTGTCCGGTTTTTTTTCAATTGCCGTCGTTTCACCCCGGGCTATTCGTTTGACAGCTTTTTCAGTCTCCCGAACTGAAAGCGACATTTCCATAATGCTTCGCGCCACCCGTCTTTGAGCATCCGAATTATCTACCATTAAGAGGGCTCTGGCGTGTCCGACTGAAATCCTTTCTTCTGAAACCAAATCCTGAATATCACCAGGTAACTTCAATAAACGCAGATAGTTAGCTATAAAAGTTCGATCTTTTCCGACTCTTCCGGCCACCATTTCCTGGGTTAATCCAATTGAATCTATTAATTTTTTATAGGCTCTGGCTTCTTCTATCGCATTTAGTTCCTGGCGTTGAATGTTTTCGACCAAAGCGAGTTCAAGTAGTTTATCATCCGAAATATCTTTGACAACGGCCGGAATCTTGGTCAAACCTGCCCTTTGCGAAGCTCTCCAACGCCTTTCACCGGCCACCAATTCGTAGCCGCTTCCACTTTTTCTGACCAGTATCGGCTGAACAACTCCGTTGACTCTGATGGACTGGGCGAGCTCATCCAGATTCGTTTCGGTAAAACGAGTCCGGGGCTGTTCGACATTAGGAACAATTAAATCAATATCAATCTCAACAAAGCCTTCTTCGCCCCCGCCAGTGGGCTTAGACGAATCATCACCAAGTAATGCGCTCAACCCTCTACCTAATGCCTTTCTGTTCATGACTCAATATCTCCTTTGCTAGTTGAATATAACTTTCTGCTCCGCGTGAACGAATGTCGTAAAGAATAATCGGTTTGCCATAGCTCGGGGCTTCGGCCAGCCGAACATTGCGCGGAATAACTGTCTGTAAGACCTGTTTACCGTAAAAATCACGCAAGTCATTAGCGACCGCCAGCGACAGATTTGTCCGCTCATCAAACATCGTCAACAAAAGACCTTCGATCACTAATTTTGGATTTAATCCTCGCCGCAATCTGGCCAGGGTATCAAAAAGTTCAGTTACTCCCTCCAGCGCATAATATTCACATTGAATCGGAACTAATAGCGAATCGGCTGCCGTCAAACCGTTGAGGGTCAGTAAACCAAGCGAAGGGGGACAATCAATGATAATGTAATCGTATTCATTTTTAATGGTGGCTAAGACATCTTTCAAAATAAATTCTCGATTTTCCGTATCAACCAATTCAACCTCGGCCCCCGCCAGATTTTTGTCGGCCGGTACTACCCAAAAAAGAGGCAATTCGGTAGCCATCACCGTGTTTTGCACTTTTTCGCCCAAGACCATCGAATTATAGAGCGTTTTCCGGTTCTGGGCCCGCGGAATCCCTGAACCTGAAGTAGCATTTCCCTGCGGATCAGCGTCAACTAATAAAACTTTTTTTTCTTCGACCGCTAATCCGGCTGCTAAATTGACTGAGGTGGTAGTTTTTCCCACACCGCCTTTTTGATTGGCAACGGCAATTATTTTTCCCATTTATCTTCTGACAACCTTTTCTTGAAAGTTTTTAATAAAGGTAACACAGGTTCAAGCAAAGCCGAAAGGTGGCACGTGCGACATTTTCTAGTTTTTGTTGAAAACGTGGCACGAACCACAATTTTCAAGATTTTTTGGTAAATGATTAGGAGTTTGAAAATCAGCTACTCAAAAACTCCCCTCCTTTGCAAGGAGGGGAAAGCCCGTGAGGGCTGGGGTGGTTCATATCAAGCTAAATTGCTCAAAAGTTAAACTTGAAACGACCACCCCGCCGCTATCGCGTCTGCCCCTCCTTCGCAAGGAGGGGAGTTTTGAGTTGAATTTTGAAAGACCTCATCAGCTACATTTTTTCTCAAAAATACTGTGGCACGTGCGACAATTGTCTGAAATTTAGGCGGCTTTTGGTTGTTTTGCGGCGGAAATAAAAACGAGAACAGTGGATAGAGCGGCCGGAGTCAGGCCGGAGATTTTACGCACTTGGCCAAAAGTATGGGGCTGAGCCCGCTCCAGACGTTCAACCATCTCATTTGAAAGCCCGCTGATCCCGCGAAAATCAATATCAGACGGTACTTTAAGGTGATCATAATGATTAACCCGTTCGGCGGCGGTTCGATGAGTAGTAATATAGCCCGAATATAAAGAATCGGCTAAAACAGTCTCCAAATCACTGCTTTTAAGTTCTGATTGGAGGGATGCAGGCAAAAAACGTTGAATTAAATCCAGATTTACCCCTTGACGCTGGGCTAATTGAGATAAAGTGAAGGCATCTCCTAAATCACAACCAAGAATCTGGGACAAAGTAGCGTATTCAACGCTTGAACGTTTGAAGCGAGTATTATCTAAATGGTGGCGGATTTGGGCGAGACGGTCACGCTTAGAATTAAATCTGTCCCAGTCCTGGTCGCCTAAAAGCCCGATTTGATGTCCTTTCGACGAAAGTCGTTGATCAGCGTTATCATGCCGAAGCGTCAACCGGGCCTCCGCCCGCGAAGTAAAAATTCGATAGGGTTCGTCCACGCCGTGTTGGATTAAGTCATCAACCAGGACCCCGATATACGCCTCATCCCGGTTAAGACGGAAAAGATCGCGTTTTTGGACACTTAAAGCGGCATTGATACCGGCCATCAAGCCTTGACAGGCGGCTTCTTCGTAGCCGGTCGTCCCATTAAGCTGCCCGGCGAGGAATAGTCCCTTGATTCTATTGGTTTCCATAAAAGGGGTGAGTTCCCGCGGGTCAACAAAATCATATTCGATAGCATAACCGGGACGAATAATCCGGACAGTTTCAAAACCCGCGATCTTTTGCAGAAGGCTTTGCTGCAATTCTGCCGGAAGCGAAGTCGAAAATCCATTTAAATACACTTCATTAGTGTCATGCCCTTCGGGTTCAAGAAAGAGTTGATGACGATTTTTGTCGGCAAATTTGACAACTTTATCTTCAATCGAGGGGCAATATCGAGGACCAATACCTTTGATTTTTCCCGAATACAACGGAGATTGATGCAGATTATCCCGAATCTGCTGATGCAATTCTTCGGTAGTATAGCCGATGTGGCATTTGATCTGAGGCTGTTCGATTTTTTCGGTGGCAAAAGAAAAAGCCACCATTTTTTCATCCGCCGGTTGTTCTTCAAAAGCATCCCAGTCAATAGTTCGGCCATCGAGCCGAGGCGGAGTCCCCGTTTTTAATCGTCCGACCGGAAATTCTAATCGCTTGAGGCTTTGGGCAAGCTCAATCGAAGCCGGTTCACCGGAGCGTCCGGCTGAAAATGTTCGGCGTCCGGTATGAATGGTTCCATTCAGAAAAGTTCCGGTTGCGATGACCACTGATTTTGCACCGAAACGGCGGGTATCTTGCATTTCAACGCCGATAATCTGTTTATTCTCAACAATTAGATCAACTACAACTCCTTGCCGAAGATGTAAGTTCGGGGTCGCTTCAAGCACCCGACGCATTTCGGTCCGATACAGACTCCGGTCAGCCTGAGCCCGTGGAGATTGAACAGCAGGACCTCGCGACCGATTCAAAAGGCGAAATTGAATCCCGGTCCGGTCAATGACCCGCCCCATAATCCCGCCGAGCGCATCAATTTCACGAACGATATGCCCCTTGGCAATCCCTCCAATAGCCGGATTACATGACATTTGGCCAATCAAATCAAGGTTGATAGTAACCAATGCCGTTTCCGCACCCAATCGCGCCGCGGCAGAAGCTGCCTCACATCCGGCATGGCCCGCACCAATGACAATCACGTCAAATTTTTCGTCAAAAAACATACCTTTTCGCCTCAGACTAAGAAGGCGGGATTCCCCGCCGTTTTTGAAACTAATAATTGTAATCTATTGAAACGGATTTTTCCAGCAGAAAATTTAGCTCAACCACCGTAAACGATTGTTGTTAATGGGTTTAGAACAGTTTAGTCCCCGCGAAAAACACTAAAAACACAAAAAAGAGCCACAAATCCGAAATCCAAAATCACCAATCCAAAATCGAGATGACTCCGCGACTGAGACTCGAACT
>JANOEF010000042.1:0-1670 GCA_031413075.1 Acidobacteriota bacterium
TGAAATGAAAGTCGTCATCGTCGATTATGGAATGGGCAATTTGCGTTCGGTGGCCAAGGCTGTCGAGCGCGTGGCCCCAAGCGCGCCACGCAACTGCTGCCTGCTACGTGGAGCAATGTTGGTTTCGGTCTTTATGGAAAAAAGTACAACAAGAATTGGGTTTACGCTTACGAAGCTTATCTCACCAATGGACTCGATGATCAAATTATTGCCAACGAACAAAACAAAACTTTTCTGCCTGCATCGAAATTGAATCGCGATCGCTTTGAAGAAAGTTTCAATGGTCAGCCATTACTCACGGCCAAAGCCGCTATCCGAAATAAAAAAATTGGTGAACTGGGTCTCTCTTATATGGGCGGAGTTTATAACAAGTTTCGGGAAGACGGGTTGGTCTTAGATGAGAAAAGAAGAGTTGACGCCTGGGCCATTGATTTTAACACGGTCATCCCAAAAACCAAAACGTACATCACTGCAGAATGGGCGTGGATCAACGTGAATGTGCCCGCCACCTACACACAACAATTTGGAAACAAACAGTTAGGGTGCTTTATAGATTTTGTTCAACCCATTATGCGAAGAAGACTTTTTGGGTTTGAGCGATCTGTTATTAATGCCGTCTGCCGATTAGAGTATGTGGATTGGAATGTTGGTACATTCAGAGAAACCAATGCCAATATTCGTGAAGATTTTAAATCGGTGGTAACGGGTTTGAGCTGGCGGCCTACCCAACAAACGGTGATTCGATTAAACTATCGCTACAACTGGACAACCGATATTTTGGGGAACCCTGCCTCGAAGACGGCAGGCTTTCAGTTTGGATTTTCCTCTTACTTTTAATAGAAGTCTTTTAGGCGTCAAGACCGCTTGAAGTGGTCAGACGCCTTTAGCTAACATTTTAAAGTCATGTATCATCTCCCAAGGGAGCTATACTCCAGCCCAATGTCTTCTTTCAAGTTAATGCGGCTCTTTTCAAACAAATATTTTTGTTGAAACAATTGAGACCGATAAAATAACCCGGTGATAGCAAATGTGAATTAGAATTTAACGTAAATTGATATACCCTTAAACACCGTTTTATGAAAAAATACCCCTCCCGCATTTTATTCGCCATTGCAGTATGGCGCAAGTTTCTAACTTTTACAATCCTTGGGCTAACAGTAAGCGCGTGCCAGAAAGAATTTGAAATCAATAAATCAAAAGGCAGTTTAGAAACATTGCCACCGGGTGTTGTTTCTCTAAGTTTTGTAGTGGAATCACTTACCATACCAGCCCTGCCAACAGCAGACAATGCCACAACACAAGAAAAAATTAGCGCCCTTCCGTTTGCGGAGCGAAGTAAAGTGGAAGTGAGCATTTTTGAAGATGGCGCAACTGCCTGGCGAATGGAAAAACAAATACCCAAACATGACTTGCGGGTGCAGCACAAGACACCGCCAACTGATGTGCGTGACGTTTCCGTTACCACAATAGACCGCACGGGCATGGGCCGGTTTTATGATCACCAAAAAAATTTGCTGTTCAGCCAACCTGTTCCCGTGTCCTCTTTTTTAGACGTGGTACTAAACCTGAAATAAAACCCCAACGCCATCTTTACAGTGATGGGGATTAACACAGCAGCTCATGTAAATCAATTGATAACCCAGGCGAAAGCAAGAGGCCAAGTAGTTCAG
>JANOEF010000043.1:0-2262 GCA_031413075.1 Acidobacteriota bacterium
CTTTGTTGTAAAATCCATTTTAAATCCTTAAAGTCAAATAAATACTATCTTTTATTATCTGTTTTTTGGAGTAACTTGTCGAGCCGATTTAGTGGTAGATTTCATCCTTAACCAGATAAGCCTTGGATTTATGGCCCCACCAAAATAAAAAATTTGTGGGATCCGGTTGGGTGCCGAAAATGTTGTTTATAACAATTGGTTATGCCCTATTATTTAGTTTACATTAATCAACGTAAATAAATGATAGAACCTTATCATTGAGTTTTCTGTAAAAGTTCGCGACAATTTAAGTTATGTTTAGACGAGTATATTTAGATTACGCAGCAACCACCCCGGTTGAGCCTGAAGTGTTGGAAACTATGCTTCCTTATTTAACTTCTAAATTTGGTAATCCCTCAAGTATCCATTTTTTTGGGCAAGAAGCGCGATCAGCCATAGACAAAGCCCGACATCAAGTGGCATCACTCATTAATGCTCGTCCAAATGAAATTATATTTACGTCCGGCGGAACAGAAGCTAATAATTTAGCCATTCGTGGCCTACTCCAAGCTAATTCGAAATATGGTAATCACATAATCACTTCTAGCATTGAACATCCGTCGGTTAAAAGTTTATGCGAACATTTAGAAATGAATGGATACAAAGTATCCTACTTACCAGTTTATGATGATGGTATTGTCAAGATGGAAGATATTAAGAACTCTATCCAGGAAAATACCATTTTGATCTCGATCATGATGGCAAATAATGAAATCGGAACCTTACAGCCGGTTGAAGAAATCGGTCTTTTGGTAAAATCGTTACGCCAAAAAGGAAAAAAGATTTGGTTTCACACAGATGCAGTCCAAGCGATTGGAAAAATCGAAGTTGATGTGCAGAAAATTGGTTGCGATTTGCTTTCAATGTCAGGTCACAAAATCTATGCCCCCAAAGGGGTCGGAGCACTTCAAGTGAGCCGGGGAGTTCGTTTGCAAACACAAAATCTGGGCGGACACCAAGAAAGAGAAAGACGAGGAGGAACAGAAACTGTTCCTCTCGTCGTGGGATTCGGCAAAGCCTCAGAATTAGCTAACGCCCGCCTAACTGTACAAACCACACATCTTAGGGAGCTGCGTGATAGTTTTGAAAAAGGGGTGAGTGACACAATTCCCCAAATCGTGTTTAATGGTAACAAACTAATTCGATTGCCGAATATCTCTAACATTTCCTTCAACCAAATCGAAGGAGAGGGACTACTGATTAACCTAGATTTACAAGGAGTTGCCGTATCAACGGGTTCCGCCTGCTCATCCGGTTCACTCGAACCATCCCCCGTCATCCGCGCCCTTGGACGCAATGACGAATTGTCTAGGGGAGCAATACGTTTTAGTTTTGGAAAAGATAGCTCACAAAATGATGTAAACTACCTTTTGGAAATATTGCCTAGAGCTGTAGAAAACTTAAGAAAGCTTTCTGGATTTATTGATAGATGATACTAGGTTGTAACTATGCCACCTTTCATCGTATTTATCCTCCTTTCAAATTGGTAACTAACATTGCGAATTTAATTACCACTTCTGCATGTCAAACGATGTTCCATTAATTTTTAACATCCGCATGAATTCCTTCTAACTATCTATAAGTATTGTATTTATGGACAGTATCGAATGAATATTTCTGATAAGTATAGTTCTTTTTTGCATGCAAACTAGCTCACTCAAATGGTGCAAATAATAGCTTTGTGTAGATTAGATAGATTGTGATATAAAGTATACAGTTTTCAGATTATTTTTTGTAATGCCTCAATAAAAAGTTAGAGAAAAGAGGTTATTGATAATTTCTAGGAGATGTGAGTTATCAAGAGCCAAAGGCGAGAAATTACGGAGTCAATTTATGCGATGGTTGTTTGCAGAAGCAACGCGAGATTGACCCTTTGAAAGAAGAAGTCCAGCGGCTCAAACAAAAACTCAACCTCAATCAACGAAAGAGCAAAGAAGGTTTTTTCGGTTCCTCCACTCCAAGTTCAAAAGTTCCCGTCAAACCGAATTCATTGGCAGAAAATCAAGCGAAAAAAGGTGGCGGTCAAGTTGGGCATCGCGGAGTCGGACGACAAACATTCAAGTCCGATGAAGCCGATGAGCACCGAACGGCCGAAGTTTCAGTAGAGATTTGTGATGATTGTGAATGTCAAATGCATCGAATATCGCCAAACGAACGAGCAATATACGAGCTTGAAATGGAGCGAGTCAAAAAGATTTATTACTCAATTGAGCGAAAACTGTG